>QIMC01000027.1 GCA_003232185.1 Flammeovirgaceae bacterium
TGAGTTTCCTGATTGCCTTCACCGGTACGCCTTAATACTGCGCCGATTCGAAGCAACAACTCTTCCATACTAAATGGTTTGGTCACATAGTCATCAGCACCAATTTCAAACCCCTGAATGGTATCTTCCTTCATGGACTTAGCTGTAAGAAAGATAATTGGGATTTTCTTGTTTAAAAGCCTTATCTCCTTTGCAAGGGTAAAACCGTCCTTTTTGGGCAACATAATGTCCAAAATGCACAGGTCAAAGGTAAACTCATTGAATGCTTGCAACCCCTCTTCACCATCTCTGGCCAACCGGGTGGAGAACCCTTTTATTTCCAGATATTCCTTTAGGATCTGTCCAAGGTTCTGATCGTCCTCTACAATAAGTAGTTTTTTCTTATTCATGCGATAGCTTGGGTAAAAATATTTCGAAAACACTCCCTTTCCCAATAGCACTTTTTACTTCAATGATTCCACCGTGTGCCTCCACCAGTGTCTTGACGTATGAGAGTCCCAGACCAAACCCTTTCACATCATGTAAATTACCTGTGGGCATTCTATAAAATTTATCAAAAATCTTGTTAACCACATCTTTGGTCATCCCGATGCCATTGTCAATGATGCGTATCCAAATTCCCTTGCCAGGCTCATCATCAGTAGTTATACTGATTTGTGGTGGTCCGGTGGTGTATTTATTGGCGTTGTCTAACAGGTTGTAAATAATATTGGTCAAATGATGCTCATCCGCCGGTATTAATTTTCCGGTAGCTTGAAAGTCTGTGGTGATACTGCCACCTTTTTTCTCAACTTGTAGTGCAATGTTTTGGAGGACCTTTTCTATGGTTTTATGAACATCTACTTCTTCGATTTTTAGCTTAAAATCCTCTTTTTCCAAGCTGGCTATTTGTAATACCTTTTCCACCTGCCTGCTTAGCCGTTGGTTTTCAATATCGATTATCTTCAAGTATCGCTCCCTAACTTCTGAGTTTTGAACAATACTCTGATCTTGCAGGGCTTCCGTTGCTAATGCTATGGTAGAAATTGGTGTTTTAAACTCATGGGTCATGTTGTTTATAAAGTCATTCTTAACCGAAGACAATTTCTTTTGTTTAATAATGGTGAAGATGGCGTATGCAAAACAATACACCACAATTACTATTAATACCAATGCCATGGTAAGGGTCAGCCAGGTCTTACTTATTAAATATTGTTGTTGTTCCGGGAAGTGAACAATCAGGTAGTTGATGTTTCCAATTATGTCATTTGGGAACAGGGTAACCCGTAAATTGGATTGCAACAGTTGGTATTGGGCATTCTTATCCCCTATATAAATCAAGGAATCCTTATCTTGATCAAGCACTCCATAGTTGTAAGCAATATCGATTCCTTTGTTCGCTAATTCGATCTTAAGCAATGAATCCAATTGTTCAGGTTGAAGTCGATTGGATAGTTTTCGTTTGCCAGTTAACAGTTCATCCAAAATTATGGTAACCATCTCAGACTTATTTTCCAATATTGACTTTTCCTTAATGGAGTCTGCTCTTTGTTGGATTTTTCTGATTTCCAGATCCAGCTTACGATCACTGGTTCTGCCAAGAGACCGTGCCTTCAATTGATTTTCTTGTTCGAAGTCCAGCTTGAAACCTTCTTGTTCTACGCTAATCTGAATACTGGATCGACCGGTGGTAGCAATACTGTCCCGATCTCCATAAAGGTTGATGTAGGAATTCCTGTTAATAAGTTTTAAGGTGTCAAAAGATATGGAGTCTAATTGGTTTAGATCAAACGATGTTTCAAAACTGTTGCTGATGGTAAAAAGCGCTTCTTGTTGTTCCAGCTTGGCAACTACATTATTCAGCACCTGATGGACATCTTGCCTGAACTGCTCTTCACTAACCTTTAAAGCCCCATTTATCCAATACAATTGGAAACTCACCAGTCCGATCAGTGAAAATCCCATTAGTATGGTAATCCAGAGAATGGTTCTACTGGTCATAGTTGCAAAACTATACGATTATTAGCTGTGACATCATTTTTTAACATTATTTAACACTGTGGGACTGACATGTGCTAACTTCTTTCAAGAGCAAATTCATGTTGTCATCAATATTTTTTGAGACTCTATGCTACTAGATTGGCACGTGGGTTGAAAGTGCCAAATGTAAATGAGTACAAGGGATAGGATCAAGGAACTCCAGGAACAGAATTCTGAACTTTTTAAAGAGGTTCTCCTAAATGAAACCGCCATTGATGATGCAAAACGCATATTAACTAGTATTGATATTGATTTTGTCGGGCACCCAGTAATAAAAAAGCAAGCCCTCCAAATACAAACATTGATCAAATCGATTTCTTGGAAAAACGAAATCTATAAGCATGATATCTACAAAAATGAACTAGAAATTACTAAATTAATGAACAAAAGTAGAGAATGATGGGAAATTCAAAAGACCTCAAATATGTTTCAGCCAGGTTGTCACAAATTAAACAGAAACTGGAAAAGCGATTAAAAAAAACGGAGGAGTCCATGATAGAAGTCAGAAAAATCAGTAGGGAATTAGAATATCTGCAAAATCAATAAATGATATAAATTTACCGCCATAAACCCATAACTAATAATCCACTCACTACTTTAACTCCTCTATCTTCAAATTTTTCTGCTCCCAATATTCAAGGTCATGGAACTTGTATGCAGAGGGCTCAAAAGAACCTACAAGATCCACTTTTGATTTGTTAGGTACCGGCTGATCCAATAGAAAGTATGTGGCATTTACCAGAAGTCTGCGTACACCCTCATTGGTTAAATCCGTGGAGGATCCTATAGTAGAGGTGAAGGCAGTACCTGGCTGTCCACCAGGCAATTCGTAGGCTTTAATCCATGCT
Organism: Flammeovirgaceae bacterium; assembly: GCA_003232185.1. Lineage (GTDB taxonomy): Bacteria > Bacteroidota > Bacteroidia > Cytophagales > Cyclobacteriaceae > SZUA-3. The sequence continues at coordinate 2,868 of QIMC01000027.1, forward strand.
ATGGGCATCATCGGGTCGTTCGGGTTATAAGGGTTATCACTGGCCGGGTTAATAGTGGCCACCTCGTTGTCAGTAGGTTTCAAACCATAGAACGGATCGGCTTCATCATATTCTCCAGCCCTATTGACCACCTGACCCATAATAAGGTGCTGAATATCACCGGGCAATGGGAGCCTTACTCCATATACTTCGGTAGGTCCCCAGATTTCACCATCTGCAATTCCATTGACAACAGGGTGGGCAATAGCTTCTTCAGAAATTAAACCTCTGGTACTCTGATGTTTATGATGACCATGATGCGAGTGCCATCGTTCGCCCAAAACCAATCGACCGAAACCACCATCCCATGGAGCCCCTTCATCAACATTAGAATTACCCCATTGGGCCCACACATTGGTAGTGTCTTTAAAATTGAAGGCGTGTGTTGCTGTCCGAATTCCAATAACGGGCTTGCCGGACATCAGATAGTTTTCGAAATGTTCCATTTGATCATTTGGCAACGCACGGAACCTGGTAAACAGGATCATTAAGTCTGCATCATCCAATGCCGCTAGCCCGGGAATATTACCTGTAAAATTAGGGTTAATAATCCCTGGCTCAGAAGGATCCTGGGCGAATAGCACTGTACATTTAAATCCATGATGGGTTGCCAGAATCTTGGCAAGTTGAGGCAGCGCTTGCTCAGAACGATACTCTTCATCGCCACTGACCAATACAATGTGCTTGCCGATGGCATTATCACCGAAAGTAAGCCATTCCGTGGGTGTAACTACCTCCTGTAAAGCTTGACTATCAACACTTTTAGGCTGACAGGCGGCAGCAAGTATTATTGAAATCCATAGGATAAATGGGGTGTTTTTAAATAATTTCATGCTTTTGGGTTATTGTGCGATGTTGGCCTCTCAATATAGCTATTATTTTAATTCACTAAATTGTCCGGATGAAGCTCTAGCAGCTCTTCCGGGGTATAAAATCCTTTTTTTTCGGCAGTCGCAGATCGAATTTCTTTGACTTTCTCCGGGGTGATCACAGATGCTTTATTGCCAAATGCGTTGCGGACATAGGTCACTACTCCAGCTAATTCCTCGTCGTTTAGCATGCCACGTTGTGGAGTCATTGGAACCTGACCGGGGTATTGTTTGCCCAGTACTTTAATGGGGCCATAAATACCATTAAGCACCAGCTTAATCAATCGGTCTTCACTTGCTAAAACCCATTTGGTCCCGACCAAGGGTGGAAAACCTGAAGCATCAAGTCCCTTGCCATCCGCCTGGTGACAGGTCACACAAGAACCATCACGTTCATAAATTTCCTTTCCCACATTGAAGAGCGCAAGATCGGCCCCTTTAAGTTCAGTCTTGGTCTCTTTTTCCTTTTCTTCTTGCACCGACCTTCCATTCAAATGGGCAACTGCCGTTTCATGGGCATGAATTATCCATCGATCCAGGTCTTTTTTGGCAGCTGCGTTGGTCACCTGAAGGCCCGTTTCCTGGTCCATCCAGGAGGAAGCAACAATTGCCTCCAATCTTACCCTCCCATGGTCATCTTGAGCAGCTTTTACCAGCAGATCGCCCGGATTGTCGATCTGATGCCCCATATATCGTGTGGCCCGAACAGCAGCGGCCCTGGCCCGGAAATTTTCTGCGTTAAGCAATTGATTTAGTAATCCCTGGTCTAATTTATTTAATCCCCAGCCAACCCATAAGGCCTCTAATAGATTGTGTTCGTATAAAGGGTGCTCCCGGTCAAGCTCAGCTACCCAAGATTTTAGATGGAGCAGCACTTCATCCGCATCTCTGCCCCGCAGTTCACGTCTGGATCGATACCTTGTTCGATATTCGGGCAGTTTAAGATTGTTGAGGAGCTCAATAATTTCTGCTCCGTACACCTTGGCGGGGATTACCAGCGGTCGTTGTGGATAGGTTATTCTGTATATACGTCCGTGGCTGTGGTCACGTAGCGGGTCACGAGCATTGTGTTGCATATGGCCTACCAAAATATTGTGCCAGTCTACCATATAAAGTGAGCCATCAGGAGCAAACTCCATATCAACCGGACGGTAATTCATATCGGTAGATTGTACCAGGTCTTGGCGGTGTTTGCTGGTAAAACCTGTACCATCATCCATCATGACATGTTGTTTGGTACCCAGAAATCCGATGGTATTGTTTATCAGAAGGTCCCCCTGTACTTCATCAGGAAAATGTCGACTCGAAACGAACTCCAGTCCTGAGGTCGGTCGCACACGGTGTTTATCTTCTATTAAATTGTAAGATTTGTGAATTGATACCCCATATCTGGGCTTAATAGAAGCTGGCATCATCCAACGAACATCCGGGCCTGAAGTTTCAGCAAAAAAGTTCTGACCCCAGTCATCAAAAGCAATGCCCCAGGGGTTGGGAATGGGTATTTGTGCGGTGCGTTCCAGGTGACGCCTTTTAGGGTTGAACCGGTAAAAGCCACCATTGGTTCCACGTACAGGCCCATACGAAGTTTCTACATTGGTATGTAAGAACACCCCTTCTCCCATATATATAGCACCAGAGGGGTCTGCACAAAATGCACTGATTTCGTGGTGGGTATCATGATCATCAAACCCGCTGAGTATTATTTCCTTGATATCGGCATGATCGTCCCCGTCAGTGTCCTTCAATAGTATCAGGTTGGTGCCCTGGGCTACAAATACACCCTCGGGGGTCAATTCAAAACCCGTGGGAAGATGTAATCCATCGGCAAAGGTGATTTGCCGGTCGGCCTTACCGTCCCCATCGGTATCGGTTAAAATTATCAACTTGTCATTCGGTTTGGGATCTCCTGGCATATAATGAGGATAAGAAGGCATAGTGGCTATCCAGAGTCGCCCCTGGTTGTCAAAAGACATTTGTACCGGGTTGGCCAAATCAGGAAACTCTTTTTCCGAAGCAAACAGTTCAATACGGTATCCGGGAGCCATACTAAAAGTAGCCAGGGCCTCTTCCCCATACAGATATCCCGGCGGCTGGCCTTTAACTTCAAGTTTAAAATTGGTCTCTACCTCAGGTAGTGGGCTGGTATTCTTATCTGCCAATTCCAGATCCATTATTTGACCATTTGTAGCTTGCCAGATCGCCTGGTCCCGAATCGCAGTCATCTCCCTGATTTTTACCAATTCCGCAGGATAGTTATCTGGCCCGAAGGGATTGTATCTCCTTCCGAAGACGTGTACCCCGTTCGGTATCTTAAAATCATTGTGCCATGCCCAATTTTTTTCCATTACTGCGTTGTGTACCAAGTCAAAATGATTTGAAACAGCAGGTGTCTTGCCAAAAAGTTGATCCGCTAGAAAATTAGAGAACTTTTGATATCCCGTTTTATTTAATTGAGAACCATCGGTGGTGAGGGCCAACTGGGAATTGTCAAACCAGTTTTTGGTGGTGGTGAACGCATCGATAAAAAACACCTTATTCCTTTCTGCAACTTCTTGCATGGCTGCAGAATACAAGGACAAATTAGTATTCTCTTTTTGACCGTTGGGCAAATCGAATTCATTGGACAAGTTTTGAAAGGCAATTGGTGAAACCAAGGCAAGCTGTGGAGGCGTATGTTGGTTGTATCGTTGACTACGGGTATGTTGAATAAATGCTTCTAACTCATTCTTATAACGCTCGATCCCATGCTTACCCTGGAAAGATTCGTTATATCCGAAGAAAGCAATAATCAGGTCCGCACTTAAAGTAGTCAACCATTGGTCTGGAGATGCGAAATGACCTTCACTGCCGCTATTTTTCGCCAGTTCCGAATGAAATTGTTCAGCGCCATGAAAAGCCCATGGGTCATTCCTTCCTGAATGAGGCCTGAATCCAGGGGTGTTCCCTCCATCACACATATTTCGGATCACCAATAAACTGTCAGGAAAGCGTACTTGAAGCTCAGTTTCAAAAAAACCGTAGTTCATCATTCTGGAACCAAGATTATTTCCTACCAACACTATATGGGCATCCTTATGAATCTTTAGATAATTGGATTCAGGTGTGGAACAGGAGAACCCAAAAATAACCATGGCAATTCCTAAAATTCTAAAGTGCCAGGAAGCCTGAGTTGAGGCAGTAAAGCAGCCTTTTATCTTTTGAAATAGGTGCATACAAGAGGTTTGTCGAGTTTATTAAAATGTTAAATTAGAAAGAAATGAAAAGGAACCGCATATAAGGGGTTAATATCTGCTAATTAAAAACCTCAATACCCGGGACCAATGGGCTTTCAATTAATTAGAAATTCATTTAACTTTGGCAGGGATGTTAGGGAAACATCCTTTTTTATTTTGACCCATGCAGATTAACGACCAACGATATGTGATACAAGGGGTAGACCTGATAGATCTGGCAAAAGAGCAGGGCACACCACTCTATGTATATGATGCTGCGGTTATTCAATGAAAGCTGCTTTTTCAGGGCAGAATATGAAGATTAAGTATGCTGTAAAAGCACTAACCAACATTTCCATCCTGAAGCTAATGCGTTCTCTGGATGTAGGTTTAGATGTAGTATCCAGACAAGAATTGGAATTGGCATTTAAAGCCGGGTATGTTGCCACGAATATACAGTATACGCCCAACGGTGTGGACTTTGAAGAAATAAAATGGGTAGCTGAGCAAGGGGTACAGGTTACAATTGACAATATTCCCATGCTTGAGAAATTTGGCCAGACCTATGGTGGGAGTAAATCATGTTGTATTAGGTTCAACCCACACATTATGGCCGGTGGGCATCTTAAAATTTCAACTGGTCACATAGACAGTAAATTTGGCATTTCAATTTTACAGGTTTCGGAAATATTGGAGGTGGTGGAGCGACACAATCTTCGGATAAACGGAATACACATCCATACCGGTTCGGATATTCTTG
>QIMC01000207.1 GCA_003232185.1 Flammeovirgaceae bacterium
GATTCCCAATGAAAACGGAGGTAATGAAAACTATGAAGCTGTTTCCTTGCTAGAGGAAATGAATACTGAAGTTTACCGCTCCTTTGAGGGTGTTCAAACAATTGCAGAAGAGTCTACCGCGTGGCCGGGTGTCTCCAAACCGGTGGATTCGAATGGATTGGGGTTTGGAATGAAATGGATGATGGGTTGGATGCACGATAGTCTGGAATATTTTGAGAAAGATCCTATTTACAGACAATTTCATCAAAACGACATAACTTTTAGCCTGGTTTATGGATTCACGGAAAATTTCATGTTGCCCTTATCCCATGACGAAGTAGTCCATGGGAAAGGATCGTTGCTGGATCGTATGCCTGGTGATGAGTGGCAGAAGTTTGCTAATTACCGATTGCTTTTTTCATTTATGTATACTCACCCAGGTACTAAACTGATGTTTATGGGGTGTGAGTTTGCTCAGTCTTCTGAGTGGAACCATGACTTGCAATTGGAATGGCACCTAAAAGAGTATCAGATACATGAAGGTGTATCTAATTGTATTAAAAGCTTGAATCGGCTATATAAGTCTGAGCCGGCACTTTATGAGAAAGGATTTGACCCTGAAGGGTTTGAGTGGATAGATTTAAGTGACTCAAAAAATTCAATATTAGTTTATATGCGCAAAGGAGAAAATACCTTGGAGTACCTCCTGGTGGTTGCAAATTTTACTCCTCAACCACAGGACCAATATCGAGTGGGTATCTATGGAGCGAAAACGTGGAGGGAGATTTATAATTCAAATGACGTTGAATATGGCGGGTCAGGTAGCAACAAAAATGGCTTGGTCAGTAGTTTAGGTGAGCCCATACACGGAAAGGAATACTCATTACTATTAGAGGTTCCACCCTTGGGGATGATAATCTTGAAAGGAGAAGAATGAACAAGTATTTGTGTATTCATGGACATTTCTATCAACCACCCAGGGAAAGTGCCTGGCTGGAGGAGATAGAAATGCAGGATTCTGCTGATCCGTTCCATGATTGGAATGAGAGAATAACCCATGAATGTTATCGCCCAAACGCGACCTCAAGAATATTAAATGATCAAGACCGGATCATAGATATAGTAAACAATTACGCTAAGATCAGCTTCAATTTTGGGCCGACATTGCTGTCCTGGATGGAAAAATATGCACCTGATGTTTATGCTTCAATATTGAAAGCTGACCGATTGAGCATTGAGCATTTTGGAGGATATGGTTCTGCAATGGCTCAGGTTTACAACCACATAATTATGCCCCTGGCTAATCAACGAGATCAGCAGTCTCAGGTTATTTGGGGACTACAGGATTTTAGAAGCAGGTTCGGCCGGGAAGCTGAAGGGATGTGGTTGGCAGAAACTGCAGTTAACACCCAATCATTGGAAATCCTTGCCACTTATGGCGTTAAATTCACCGTTTTAGCCCCACATCAGGCACTTAGGTTTAGAAAAGCCGGTGAGTCCAATTGGAACATGGGTATCGATTGTAAAAGGCATTATATATGTCGATTACCAAGTGGTAAAAAGATAACATTGTTTTTCTATGATGGAGAACGAGCTAAGGAGGTGGCATTTAATGGTCTGTTGAAAAATGGTCGTGAGTTCGCTGAAAGTCTTACTTCCAGTTTCGACAACCGTGAAGAGCCGCAGTTGGTACATATCGCCACCGATGGCGAAAGCTACGGTCATCACCACCGGCATGGAGATATGGCGCTTGCTTATTGTTGCCAGTATGTAGAAACCAACGGATTGGCACAATTGACCAATTATAGTCAGTATATGCATTTGGTAGAAGCAGAGTACGAGGTGGAAATTAACGAAAACACCTCGTGGAGTTGCTTTCATGGGATTGAAAGGTGGAAGAGTAATTGTGGTTGTGGCAATGAATCTGGTTTTCATCAACAATGGAGGGCGCCATTGAGAGAGAGTTTGAATTGGTTAAGAGATCAGCTAGCTAATATTTATCAAGAACAAATGGTTGTCTATCACCAGGAACCCTGGAAATTGCGGGATGAATACATCCAGGTCATTCTGAATCGGGGAGAGGAGTTTGTCAACCGATTTTTAAAAACCCATTGTGGCCGGGAATTACTAGGAGCTGACCGAACAAGGATAATTCGTTTACTGGAAATACAGCGGCAATCCATGTTAATGTTTACCAGTTGTGGTTGGTTCTTTGACGAGGTGAGTAGGATTGAAACCATCCAAATCCTTCAATACGCCAATCGTGCCATACAGTTGGCGTATTTAGTGTCAGACACTGATCTGGAGGGTGAGTTTAAAGAAAAATTGGCTGAGGCAAAAAGTAATCTGGCAGATTTAGAGCATGCAGCTCTAATATATGAAAAGCAGATTTCCCCGAAACAAATTACCCTGACCAAGGTGGGAATGCACTACGCAGTGGCATCGCTTTTTGATGAACACCCTGAAAAATTAAGTATTCTGAATTATTCTTGTAGCAGTGATACTTTTGAGCGGTACCATGCAGGTGTTCAAATTCTTGCTATTGGCCGTACGGATATAAAATCCACAGTAACATTTTCCGAGAAACAATTCAGCTTTGCCGTGTTGTATATAGGTCAGCACCACATTATAGGTAGCGCTTTAAGCATTTCAGAAGATACCTTTGATGAAATGAAAAGGGAAATAGTTCAAGCGTTTAAAGAAAGTAAAATCTATCGGGTGGTGGATATTATGCAACAGTATTTTGGGGGCTCCAATTTTTCATTTTTCGAACTTTTTAAAGATGAACGCACCAAGGTTTTAAAGAAAATACTGGAATCCAGTGTAGAAAGTGCGGCCAATTCATATAAACGAATATTTGATCGAAACTATAATCTTTTAAATGTTATCCAGGCAGCTGAGATCGCAGTCCCTTCAGTTATCATGAGGAATACCGAGATTGTAATCAATCTTGAGCTTCATAAATCATTGCAAAAAGCCGATGCTGATCTTAGGAACCTGCAACTTTTGGTAGAAGAAGTAAGGAAGTGGCAGATACCGGTAGAGAAATCTTTGCTATCGTTTGAAGCAACTAATAAAATCAATGTTATGATTCAAAAGTTTTCGAAACCAAAGAAAAAGGCAGAATACTTTAAAGAGATCAGCGGAGTACTTTCATTGGTAAAAGAGATTAAACTCGAACCTTCGCTAAATAAATTACAGAATGAGTTGCTACAAATTGGAAGAGAGTATGTTGGAGGTTGGTCTGGATCCGGAGATTCAGCAAATGTTTCCCTATTGAAGGCATATCAAGAACTTGCCATCATGGTTCACTTGGATTTCACACTTCCAGTTTCCATTGAAAAATAAAAAACCCGATCCTCCATACTAGTGTCAAATCAAGGCTAAACCTACGGATAATCCAGGGTATTCTAAAGGAATTTTCAGATGATAAACTACCTTATTCTATTTTTTTTACATTTACAGCATTCATGCCCTTCTTTCCTTCAACCAGTTCGTAACTGACATGATCATTTTCTCTGACTTGTTCCGTCAATCCAGAAACATGAACAAAAACTTCATTTTGCGATTCATCTTCTGTAATAAAGCCATAGCCCTTGCTTTCATTGAAGAATTTTACTATTCCGGTCATATTCAGGTAAATAAATTGGAAAAAGTGTTGACTAAAGGTATAAAAAAACTGTTAACTTTAGTGTACTATCATTAATAATATGAAGTACCTGTATCTGGTTCGTCATGCTAAGTCCAGCTGGGATTTCCCAGAGCTGACTGACTTTGATCGACCGCTAAATAAAAGAGGAAAAAGTAACGCACCAGAAATGGGGCTGCGCCTGGCAGCCAGAAACTTAGAGCTGGATGCGATCATTACCAGTCCAGCCAACCGGGCAAAATCTACTGCAAAACTTATCGCAGAAGAGCTTGATTTTTCTCAAGAAAAAATACTGAAAAAGGAAGATGTTTACCATGCTACAGGTTCCGTTTTGGCGGATTTTATTAGATCTATTACAGATGATTTAAGAAGTGTAATGTTGATAGGCCATAACCCGGGATTTACAGATTTAGCCAATTTCCTTAAGGAACCTGATTACTATATTGGGAATGTCCCCACTTGTGGAGTGGTTGCCATCGAATTCGCCGTGAATCAATGGGCGGATGTCAGTAAACACAGTGGCCGGATGTTGTTTTTTGACTATCCGAAAAAAGTACTTTAGAATGTACCAGCCGTATTGTGACTTACCGGTCAGTAACTTGTTCGGACGATTCTTTTACTCAATAGATTTATGCAATTGATCTTCCAGTCGTTCTGGTAGATTATCAGCAACCCATTGTCGGAAGTCCCCATTATAGCCGGTGGCTATCTGTAGTTTGGATATTTTTTCCTGGATACCTTTAATGGTTTCTGGCGACAAAAATTGTTTTCGTGCTATTTGGTTGGCAATATTTGATACCTCGTGCTCTATTTGGGTTTCAGAAACCCTCAACCAGCGCTCATAATCTTCTTCTCGCCAGTTAAGGTGGTGGTCCATGACTTCAATGGCAATTTTTTTTCCATGTACCATTGATTCTTTGATATTGCCTCTGCCCGTAACTGCATTTCCCAATGCAAAAACGTTTTCAAACCCCTCTAACCGGCAGCAATCTTCCTCATTTACTGCAAATGTAGATCCTTTGTTGGGCACGCCTGGGATTTTTTCCGGTAGGCTTCCGATAGAGCTAATTACCAATGGTGACATGAATTCCTTATGAACACCTTGCACGTTTACAACCTTTCCGTTTTCAATTTTTGTCTTCTGAAATTTTATACCTTGAAGTTGATCCTGATCCTGATGTACTATTTTGTCTGTTGGTGCCCAACAAGGCTCAAAGCGAAACAGATATTTTTTTAGAAAATTGTCCATTATCTTTTTACGGACTGCCTGCGCCTTTTTAAGTTGCTCTTCAGTTTCGGAGGGTAGCGGAGAGAGTGGCATGTCAATATCCCTTCTTCGATAAAATAAGGTACACCCTTTGAGACCCAAATCTTCCAACGAATAGCCTAGTTCATTAAGTACTTTACTGATACTTCGATCGAGCGTAAACATATCCACTTGATGATCCTTTTCTTTCAGAGCCTTCTGGACTGTTTCTATCATAAGTATTTTAACTATATCAAGGGAGGCCAGGCCGCCACCTATAACCATAGCGTCATCAACTAATTCAAACTGTTGACCTTGATAGTTTGGTTCATGATAATGATTAAACCAATAGACCAATGGGTTTTGGTAATAAAGGCCTTTGTCTATATAGTCGTCTATGCCATCCACAGGTAAGGGCCGATCTTTCCAGGCTCCTGTGGCCAGCATTACTGCGGAAAACCCCCAGTTATTGGCTATATCCTTAAAATCTATACCATTACCAAGTACCGCATTGGGAACAAACTGCACGTTAGGGTGTGAGAGCTTCTCATTGATCTTTTCTTCTTCTTTATCCCTTAACTTCTCATGCCATTTTGGTAGCCCATCCTCTATTTTCCCGTATGGAAGTACATTTTGATCAAAAACTACCACCCTAAACCCCCTACTAGCCATCTGATAAGCTGCCTCGGATCCTGCTACGGCTCCTCCAAATATTGCCACGAAATGATGGCCAGAATGTACCATATAAATTGTGTTATGTAAGAATTATACTATTTGACCTCCCAGGTATTGCCACTGTGTAGTAATTCATCTACATTTTTATAACTGCTGGATGTAAGGCTCTGTTGATATTGAGACTCCACTAATTGATCGAAGGTTGAAGCTTTTACCGCTCTGATTATCCCCAATGCAGTTGGAAATTCCGGAGGATTCATTTTTATAAGCATATTGTGAATAGTAGTATCGGGTTCGTGGGCATCATGGACCAAAATATCACTTTCTTTAATGCCACCTTCTCCGATGGTAACCAATTCTAATTTGAATCCACTAAGGCGTAAACCCTTTTGTTTTTCTTTACCAAACAGCATCGGTTCTCCATGAACCAAGTGCAACTGAAAATCATCTTTATTCTCTTTTGCGGTGACTGCTCCATGAGCCTTGTCATTATAAATTACACAGTTTTGCAGAATTTCCAGCAGGCTGGTACCTCGATGCTGTGAAGACTCTACAAAGATCTGGGTCATTAGCTTGGGATTGGTATCAATTGTACGCGCAAAAAAGGTGCCTCCAGCTGCCAGGGCCAGTTCACCAGCACTAAACGGTCTTTCAATACCTCCCATGGGAGTTGACTTGGTTACTTGACCAAACCTACTGGTTGGACTATACTGACCTTTAGTAAGTCCATAAATTTCATTATTGAAAAGAATAATATTAATGTCAATGTTTCTTCTTAAAGCATGAATAAAGTGATTACCACCAATTGCCAGTGAGTCCCCATCACCGGTGATCTGCCAAACATTCAATTTGGGGTTCGCAAGTTTAACGCCCGTGGCTACTGCCGGAGCTCTTCCGTGAATGGTGTGAAAACCATAGGTGTTCATGTAGTACGGAAAGCGGGCTGCGCACCCAATACCGGAAATGAACACAAAATCCTCTTTTTTCTCTGGAATTTGAGGCAGTGCACTTTGCATGGCAGACAATATGGCATAATCACCACAACCCGGACACCATCTGACCATTTGATCACTGGTGTAATCCTTTTTTGTTAGCGGCTGATGTGTATCGACAGCTTGTTCTGACATAATATTAATGGTTAATTATTGATTTTATCTTTTCTTTAATCTCGGTGATGGTAAAAGGAAGACCCTGTACCTTGTTTAGTTGCAGGTATCGATATTCAGGAAATACATTGCGCAGGTAATTTGCAAGCTGCCCTGAGTTCAATTCTCCAACCAGTATCTTGTCATAGGAACTCAAAATATCTGCCAGGTTTTTAGGCAGCGGGTTCAGGTAATTAATATGGGCAAGACCAATATCAATACCTTCAATTTCCAGTTCCTTCACCGCAGACAACATTGATCCGTAGGTACTTCCCCAACCCACTAGCAACAACTCACCGGAGGATGCACCGATTATCTTTTGTTTAGGAATGAAGTTGGCTACTGCACTTACTTTATCTGCCCGAATGTCAATCATTTTTTGATGATTTTCAGGATCGTAGGATACATTGCCAGTTACTTCCTCTTTCTCCAGGCCACCAATTCTGTGTTCCAGGCCAGCCATTCCAGGAACTACCCAAGAGCGAGCTTTTGTCTCAGAGTCACGGGCATATGGCTGAAACTC
>QIMC01000248.1 GCA_003232185.1 Flammeovirgaceae bacterium
AAACAGGTGATCAAGAGAAAGAGCCACTCAATGTTTTGTTTATTCTGGTAGATGACCTTGGTTATAAGGATTTAAGTGCCACCGGAAGTACCTATTATGAGACTCCTAATGTGGATGCTATTGCCGGGCAGGCGACGGTGTTTACTCAGGGATATGCGGGGTCGCGGGTATGCAGCCCTTCCCGCGCCACCCTGATGACTGGAAAATTTACCGCACGGCATGGCATCACCGATTGGATTGGGGCCAAATCCGGAGTAGCCTGGCGGACCCACCAAAGGCATGATAAACTACTGCCTGCAAAATATCAACACCAACTGGCCCAACAGGAGATAACCATAGCAGAGGAACTGAGGGCACATGGTTATAAAACGTTCTATGCAGGTAAATGGCATTTAGGAGGTTTGGGGTCTTACCCTGAAAACCACGGGTTTGATATCAATAAAGGGGGGTGGGAGAAAGGGTCACCAATTGGCGGCTATTTTTCTCCATGGGAGAATCCCAGGTTGGAGAATAAAGTGGATGGAGAAAACCTGAGTATGAGGTTAGCAGAAGAAACAGCTGCCTTCATTCGAGCGCATAAAGACTCTTCGTTTTTCGCTGTATTATCGTTTTATGCAGTCCACGGACCTATTCAAACCACACAAGCTAAGTGGGCGAAATACCGCCAGAAATCAGTGGATGCCGGGGTTGAACCAACGGGATATCAGATGGAACGAGTATTGCCAATTCGTCAAGTCCAGGACAACCCAATTTATGGAGGATTAATAGAAACAATGGATGATGCTGTTGGGGTAGTGCTTGATGAGCTTAAAAGACAGGGGTTGGATCAAAATACCTTGGTTATATTTACTTCGGATAATGGAGGCGTATCTTCAGGAGACAACTTTTCTACTTCCAACCTGCCGTTGAGGGGAGGGAAAGGCTATCAGTGGGAGGGAGGGCTTAGAGTACCCTATTATATAAAAGTACCTGGTTTAACTTCTGGAAAGAGTGATTATCCGGTAACCGGAGCTGACTTGTATCCCACTATTTTAGACTTATTGGATTTGGAATTAAAACCGGAACAACATCGCGATGGTGTTAGCCTAAAATCAATCATATTGGGTGCCGCCGACCCTGATCCCAGGCCATTGTTTTGGCACTATCCACATTACGGTAATCAGGGCGGAGAGCCTTCTTCGGTGATCCGGGAGGGTCAGTGGAAGCTCATTCATTATTGGGAGGATGACCGGGACGAGCTATATTACCTGTTATCAGATATTCATGAGGACCGAAATATCCTGGATCAGCATCCAGAGGTGGCTGAGCGGCTCAGTGATCAATTACAGAACTACCTATCGGAGATGGAAGCTGGGATCCCCATCCCGGATACTGCACATGATTCTTTACAGGCGTTAAACAGAAAGAGATACTTACGAGAAGATTTGTGGCCAAATCTAGAGGCGCAACGCAAGGCTGTTTTGCAGTTGGATTTTGAACCCAATGAAAACTGGTGGGGTAGCAAGCCAAATAGCGCGGATTAATTGTGAGATCCACTAGTGTTATTTAACCTTGACATAACACTATGGCTACCTGCCTTGAGTGAATAATCGGGGTGTTTTAGAAATTAACCTGGTGATTATCAAACGTAAATTGATAACTTGGTCTGCTGATTACCGTCCTGGCTAATAGGGAAGGTGGTATCCAAGATACATATTATACAGCATAAAGAATTACTGAATTTTTACCCATGGACAGATCAGTCAATCCTCGTCTTGTCAAATTTACTGTTGGACTGTTCCTGTTCTGTCTGATTATATTCATCTTAATTGTTGCTAGAGATTTTCTGGTGCCAATCGCCTGGGCCCTTTTGATCAGTTTGGCTTCGCTTCCATTCCTGGAAAAAATACACCAAAAGATAAAGATTCGTTGGGGTTTACTGATACTAATCCATCTTTCGCTGCTCATGCTGATCACCCTGGGTATTTTCACTTTCTTATTTACCGAGGTAAAACAGATTATCATTAACTCCCCTGAACTGGATACTAAAATTGCTCAAATTGATCAAACCATGGCATCCATATTATCGCGTTATGGAATTGATACTGATGAGTTATTCAACCTAAAATCTTTGACCAAAAGGCTTTCAGATTTTTCCGCATTCTTGTTTCAGGTAGTAGGCAATGTGGGACATGTGTTTGGTGATATTGTATTGACACTTATCTACTCCTTCTTCATTTTGTTTTACAAAGACATTTTGGGCCGATTTATTCAAATGAAGTATCGTGATGAAGAACGGTTGCACCGGATACAAGAACTTTCTGATAACTCACTTTCAATTATCAGTAACTATTTGGGTGGAACATTAATCATGACCATCCTTATGGGTGTAATAATATATATATCATTATTACTGCTGGGGATCAAATATGCCATCTTCTGGGCGGTTTTTGCAGCCATCTTGAACCTAATACCATATATAGGCAATGCTTTGGCCCTGGTGGCGTTGGCAGGTTATGCTTTCCTCACCAAGGATGGCTTGTTTTACCCGGCTATGGCAGTTGGCGCTTTGGTTTTTGCAAATGCAATTCAGGAGAATATTCTAAGGCCCCTGATCGTAGGTGATCGGCTAAGTCTCAATGCTTTGACGGTATTTCTTTCAGTAATTGTGGGTGGTATTATTTGGGGTGTATCAGGTATGATTTTATTCATGCCCATGGCAGGGATCATCAAGATTATATTAGAAAGTAAGGAAAGCACCCGGCCTTATTCATTGTTTTTTGGTGAACCGAAATCACCGTAAACCACTTTCGTGGAAAGCATCAAAGAACAAAAAACATGTAAATCCCAGGTTCCAGGACCCGTTTCACCTAAGACAAGGTGAGTATGGCCTGAGATTCTTTGTTAATTAAACTTACATGATGTCCCGGGCTCTTAGCCCCAAGCCCCATGCGCTCTGCTCTAAAACGCTTCGTTCACCCCAAAATAAATTCCATTATTCCCATCTTTACCGGCACCATAATCCAGACGGAGCAGGGTGTTTTGATCTTTTGACAGTTTGAACCGGATTCCTCCACCTACACTGGGCTTAATATCATCAAGGTATTCACCGGGAAATTCTGCTACTTCACCCATTAGAGCAAAGCCTGCCACCGTCCACCGGGGATGAAACCGCAATCGATATTCGGCTTGTAATACGTACTGATGATCATCGATAAACCTTCCCCTAAAATAGCCCCGAGCTCGTTCCCCACCACCAAACCAGGATTTTGCTTGGAATGGGACATCTCCAAAAGTGTTTTCCGAATAGGCTTGCAGTGCCAGCACGCTACGTTCCCCAATTGGAAGATAGGTTCGGAGGTCAAAAATGAATTTATTGAAGTTGTAAGTAGCTCCAAGGATTTCACTGGAAAACCGGGCATTCAATTGTAAAAAGTGACCAGAGGTTGGCGCTTCCACGATGTCCCTGCTGTCCAGGTTAAAAATTACTCCTAATCCACTGACAATAGCCTTGTCGGACCCTAAAACCTCCCCGGAATCCAAGATCCCGCCTTCCTGAACCATGGTTACATTATGATTTTCAAACACGTACTCAAAGCCGAAATTGAGAAACGGAGGCAATCTTTTAAGAAACCGTGCCCTTAATTCGAATGAGGTCATGTCATAGCTTTCCTCATTCTCATCAGGGGTGGTATTACCAATCCCCCAGAAACTATTGGGAAAGATGCGATATTTCAACACGGTATCAAGAAAGTAATCACCCCTATCGAGGTAAATTTGAGGCTTTGCTTCAAACATGAATTGCTTCTTGGTGGTATAAATGGCACTGACAAACATGTTGGACAACCGGGCATTATATATATTGGATTTTCTTAATAAGAACATCTGGGCACCGGCCCCGAAACCCACACCGGTTTCAGGTGTTGAGAAAAGAACGGGTAAGGCGATTATTTTTAAGGATTTGCCCCCTCCCAATGTATCCGTCTGATAAATTGCACCTTCATCTTGTTGGGCCAGAAGACTAAATGTCAGGCCATAGAAAAATAATAGTAGATATAAGATCTGTTTCACTAAAAGAAAAATTCGTCCAGAATTACGTTGAATCCAAAGGTGAATAATAGCGTGCCGGTATGTATGTTCACTTTGTTGCCAGAACTTCCAGGCTCTATCTCTCGTTCGGCATTAACCCATGCACTGTTAAGCCCTAGCCCCAGATCAAAAATAATTCGATCATGAAGTACATAGGAATATCCAAATTGAGCAAATAACCCAAAACCGCCGCCTTTTAGAATTTCTTGTGAAGGCAATCCTCCTACTAGAACTACGGTTTTTTCTCTGAATCGTGCATACCCCGGAGCTATTGAAAAGAATATAGAACCTTGTGTGTTGTTCGAAAGGTAATAGCGCAGTAATGGAGCTATCAATAGTGTTTCTGATTCCAGGTCTACATACTGCCTGCTGTTGTCACGTTGCATCTTGAAAATGCCTCCCAGCAACCACTGGTCCTTAAAGAATTTTCCAGTGGAAAAGTCAAAAGAGTACTGATTGCTGAATGCCCTTTGAGAGGCTGTATCTATTTTGGTACTATTGGAACTGATGCTTCCTGATAACCCGGTGAGCCAGCGCCCTTTCCGAAATGGTGTGGTGATGCTGTCTTCACTGATATCCTGAGCAAAAGTAGTATATGATATAGAAAGGAGGATAAAAAGAGTAAGCGTAATTATCGGCCGGTGGCTATTCATTGGTAACAAAGTGTAAATGACAATATACCGACAACCCATCAATAAACCAATTAGAATAGATTTTGAGCAGTGAAACAGCGCATCTCCGGAATTGATCTCATTCCTGAAGATTGGCAGTCCCCGCCCCAGATCCTGTAGACAGATTTAGTTTATCGCTACAAATTTCAAGCAAACAGGCGAACCAATCGATATACTTTTACCTGTAGGAGTGAGCAACCCGGTTTTAAGGCTACGTTTGAAGATGATAATCTCATCATTTCGGTGGTTGCCCACCAATAGGAAGTTGCCGGTGGGATCTATTGCAAAATTTCGAGGAGATTTACCAAGCGTTGATTGGCTTCCTACATAGGTTAACTGGCCCTTTTTTCCAATGGAATAAATGATTAACTCATCAATGTCACCGCGCAGTGACCCATAAAGAAAATTTCCATCCGGAGAAATATGGATATCCGCCGCGTCTATTTTTCCGCTAAAATCGGAAGGAACCGGGGTGACTGTCTGCATTGCCTTTAGTTTGCCATTTTTGTAATCGAAAAAGGTCACCATACCGGTCATTTCCTGAATGACATAGGCGAATTTTTTATTTGGGTGAAAGGTAAAATGCCTGGGTCCGCTTCCTGGCTCAATACTTGCAAATGCAGGGTCTGCCGGTGATAGCGGTTCTGAGTTGCTCCGATCCACCTGATAAATATTTATTTTATCAGTGCCTAAGTCTGGGACAAGCAAATAGCGATTGTCGGGAGATAAAACAGTGGCGTGTACATGAGGCCTGCTCTGATTGCTCCTGATACTGCTTCCATAGTGCTGTATGGATTGAATGTTCTTACCCAATGAACCGTCAGCATTTACCGGGATAGCGGCTAAGCTTCCACTACCATAATTTCCCGTAAAAACGTATTTTTTTTGGTCATCCACGGTGATATGGCACGGACCATTTCCTCCCGAACTGGCCTTGTTTAAATAGGTAAGTGCTCCGGTAGCGGCATTAAAAGCATATGCACTGACACTGCCTTCGCCACCACCTACCTCACTGACGGCATAAACATGTTGCCGATCTTTGGAAACTGCCAGGAAGGAAGGGTTTTTAATGCCGGTGGCCTCTGTCTTGTAGTGGAACTTCCCCGTCTTACTGTTAAAAGTATAAACGTAAATGCCATCACTTTTACCTGGGCTGGTATAAGTGCCTACCAGTAGATGGTAAGTATTACCGGAGGAGGTCTGCCCTTGAACATAACCGGCAAGGCTGATAATCAAACATGAGATTATAGTAGATTTCATTTGTATCATTTATTTGTTGTCAATCATATTTAGCCACAGAAGCAGCACGTACAACAGTTACTTTACTGATCTCAATGGGACTATCGGTAATTCCACCAAATCTATTCCTGATGAAAGTTAAAATGGAAGCGATTGCCTGATCATCTAAATGATCGTTTCTGGGCATTAAATCATTATAAGATTTTCCATCCACGGTGATTTCCCCTTGCATACCATTCAAAACCACATCAATCAAACGGTCCGGATCTCCGGTGACCCATTCAGAGTCTACTAAAGGAGGGAACCGGTTATTGTCCCCCCGGCCATTCCGTTGATGGCAGGAGGCACAGTAACTATTGTATAGAATCCTGCCGCTCAACTCATCGCCCTCTTGCATATTGTCTAATATCGCATCTGGCGTTTTTATGTAATTCCTGGATTTTCGCTTTTCCATTGAAGCCAACTCAGGTTCCCCGAATTCATCTTTGTCTCCTTTGTACATCACGCGCCAGATTTTTCCATGATTTGACTCACTGATATATAGTGAGCCGTCAGGACCCATATCTAAACCCATCGGTCGATACACCGCATCACTGGTATCACGTACTGTGTCTACCCCGGTAAAACCATCGGCAAAGACTTCCCATGCGCCTGTTGGGTTCCCTTCTTCATCAAAAGGAGCAAAGCACACAATAAACCCGGCCTGTGGATAGGGAGGACGATCTGTAGAGCCATGAAATGCCACGAAGGCACCATGGTTATATCGTTTCGGGAATTGATTGCCATGGTAGAACATTACCTCCATGGGTGCCCAATGTCCGGGAAAAGCAATCACCGGAAGATCAAATTCACTGGCTATTTCAACTATTTTTCCATCACCGCCGTACCCCGGTTGCAGAACATTTTTACCCTGTAATTGATCATAATAGGCGTAAGGCCATCCATAGTTTGACCCTTCGGTAATTTTCATTAGGGTTTCTGCAGGAAGCATGGCGGCCTGCCAGGGAGTAAAGAGGTCAGGATAAATGGTGTGGAAATTGTCTATTCCGTTACCGATGGCATAAAGGCTTTGATCCTTTGGGTTCCATTCCATACCTACTACACTTCTAATACCGGTGGCAAATCTGTAACCATCTGCCTGAGTCAGGCCAATTTTGTCAGCATCAAACCGCCATATACCGGCTTGAGTGACAAGTTCGGGGCAGGGATCCAGCCCATGAC
>QIMC01000217.1 GCA_003232185.1 Flammeovirgaceae bacterium
AGTTACTCTATGGGCAATGCGAAAATAAATAGTGATTCGATGTCTGTGATGGATGATATAATAGTGAAAACAGAGCCTGGTGATACTATTAAAGTAAACAAGATTGAGATAGGTCCCTGGGAAAAAACATTTCAAGACCTGACTGTGGATCAATTGTTGGCTGTTCAATTGGAATATATTGCGGCAGCAGGTATGACAAAATCTACAGCTGACAGCATCAAACTCAATAATATAAATTGGAAAGCGTCGGCTAGCCCTTATGTAGATCAGCTTAATATTTACGCACCGAATATTTATATAAGCCCTAAAAAATCATCAAACTCCCGGGAGAATAAGCGGACAGGTACTTCGCCATTAACATGGTTTGGAGAAATCCACATCGACCCGGGTCAGATTAACATCGATGAGAACAAGATATTATTTGACCAGGTGTACGTGGATCTCAGGGATAATCAGGAAAAAGTTGATCTTAGGGACCTGGCTTTTGTAACTACCAGTTCCAGCTTTCACATTCACCGTATTTGGTCTTCTGACTCTGACTTAGTAATTGATTCCCTTACCATCGTACCTGACCCCCAGTATTTAAAAGGAATAGAAACGGAAAGAGATGTTTTGGCAGGACAATTTTACCGGATCACTATTCAGGATATCGTATGGGATTCTCTTATAGACAAAAATAAGATGATTGCAAATGGGATGTTACTGGATGGTTTTGACATTTCCCTACGGCGTGATAAGACACTACCGGATCCGGAACATATCACTAAACCCAGTCTGCTTTCTGAGATGATTCCACCCATACCCAATTTTAACATTCCCCGGATAACTACCATCAACGGAAATGTCTCCTATCATGAAGTGGGGGAAAAAACTGGCCAGGAGGGTCAAATCAGTATAAATGACATAAATGTCACCATGAATCGGGACAAACCTGTTACCAGCCCGGAGAAAGTACTAAGCGGGACTGCAAAGTTATATGATCAAGGTAAAATGCAGGTGGAGTACCATCGGCTGGATTCCGGGAGGTTTAGATTGCAGGTCCATCTGGAGGATTTTTCGTTGGAGGCCTTAAATCAGATGGTGGACCCACTGGAGTCAACCAAGATCAAATCTGGGCATCTAGCTGAATTTATATTCCACATTGTAGCAGACAGTGCCCTGGCCGTTGGGCAGGCACTTATTTCCTATGATGATCTGCACGTGGAATTTTTTAAAAAAGGGATACCAGGTGAAAAAAGTTTTGGGTCTGAATTGCTGACCATATTGCTGGATGACATCATTTTAAAACATTCCAAAGATGAGGCACAAGCGGATTTTGAAAGAGAGAGGATCACATTTAAGGGTCCGATTAACTATTGGGTCAAAGCAGCTATTAAGGGAGCTGTTACAGCAGTCAGAAAGGGAAAAGGTGTCAAGCCTGGTAAACGCTAAGCAACAGGCTGGTTAGCTCCTTAATCACTATCAGAGCTATCATCGCCAATTTTCGAATTTTTATCATCAGATGAGTTAGTATCTGAGGGTGTAGGAGCTGAAGGTTTCGTATCACGGGGTTTCTGCAATTTGATGGCGGCATCAGGCACTTCCCATGAAACAACGTGCAGATCCCGCTGAGGAAATGGTATGGTGATCTCCGCTTCATTCAAAGCATTATAAATGCTGGTAGATAGTTCGCTGCGAATTCTTAACCAGTTATCAATATCCGTGGTCCATATCAGGCACCTGAAGTCAACGGAACTGTCCCCAAAACCGTCAAGCAGTACTGCCGGCAGCGGATAGTTTTGAACCTTATCGTGTGCCTGAAGAACTTTCATAATGAGTTCTGTCACTTCTTTCACATCGCTTCCATACGCAACACCTATTCGCATTTCCACCCTGCGCTGCCGGTTACTAAGGGTCCAGTTAATTACTTCCTGGGAAACCAGCTTACCGTTAGGTACCACCACTTCAGCTCCATCGTAGGTGCGAATTACGCTAGATCGGATCCCTATGTCTTTTACAAAGCCGGTATATTGTTGAAGTTCCACCAGATCACCGGTTTGAATGGGCCTTTCAAATATTAGTATCATCCCGGATATTAAGTCGTTCACAATATTTTGTAACCCGAACCCTATACCCACACTCAGTGCACCTATGATTATAGTAATACGGTCAATTGGTATTCCCGATACCAGCAGCGCCAGTATAAATCCTACGGTTATCAAAAAAAACCGCATTATTACCGCAATATTTGCAGTCTCTTTTCGATTTTTATAATAAGACTTGTCCTCAGCCAGGAATTTGATAGTAGAGGATATTTTTGATGAGAAATAAATTACCAATATGAATAGCGCAATCCCGCCATAAGTAAATGTCAGATCTCCCAGAACCCGCTGATCATTAAAGAAAAGAAGCACCGCGTCTTTGGTATTGCTGTATAAACTAAAGTTTTTCAAGAAGGAAATTAGAAATAGAACCAACAGCACGATATAGATGCGGTTGCTCCAGGTGTGCCAGAACTCCTTTAATCGTTCTTTGTTGGTGGCAAGATTTTTAAAAGAAGTTTTTTGGCGAAGAAAATCTATCAATTGATCAAACCAGTTACCAAAATACAACAGCACCAAAGCAAATGCGATGGTCTCACCTGCACCGTTTATCAGAATACCTCCCAGTTGTATCCGCTGAAAAAGAAGACAAGCAACTCCTGCTAAAAGGATTGCAGCTAATAACCAATTAAATATGCCGATCCAGTGCCATCGAATGTTAAAGTACTTTCGAAGCGATTGCGACAGGATGGTATAGATAAAAACTGCGGCACACGCAATCACGAAGAACCCGGACGAACCTGAGAAAATACTCTGGACTTTAAGTATAATCAGGAAAACTAAAAATATAACATAGGTGCGAAAGTGTTTTGCATCCAGATTGGAGTGAAGTATGTATAAAAATGGCACGTAACTAGCCATCAGGGCAAAGTCATACATTAAAGAGGTGGTCGGAGGAAATATCAATGGGAACATCATTCCTGCTAAAAGCGAGGAGATTGCTATCGGATGCTGATAAAGACCGGGATGCCTAACATCTTCATTTGATTTTTTCTGATCTGCATTTTTAATTCGCTTCAACAGGAATATGGAGCCTGCAAAAATGATAAGCAGATACACCACATTGGAAATATTGATCCTAAAGAAATCGGTAATGCGCCAAACGGTATTTGAGAATAGATCACCTGAACCGGAAAGTAAGTTGCTGTCATCCCCTCCGGATAGTTTCCAATTCACCTCTTCCTTGCGCATCATGTGGTCCCAGTAAAGTGCGACATAGGCCTTCAAATCTTGAATCCTATTATGAAGGTGGGCAAAGTCCTGAGATATATCCAATTCCAGCTTGAGGACTTCTTCTAGTTTATTTTCTACTAATCCGTTTAAACTATCTGCTTCGTTGATTAGCGGAATATGACGCGTTTCATAATACTGTTGCTGTAGGTCGTCGAAACCGGTTGGATCCAGGGCTAGTCGATTCCGGTGTTTAAACAGCTGGATCCTAAAGTCACTTAGTTCTTTGGTGATTTCTAATAAGGACTCCTGCCATGACCAGCTGTCGTTCAAAAATTGATATAAGGTCATTCATGCGACTTAAACTGGCACCTTGAAGATTGTAATCCCCAATACGTCTATAGATGTCTAATCGATCCTGAATGGCTTCATATCCGTTCTTAATGGGAGTTACATTAAAACTGGTGAGTAATTTATTCCTAACTAAACGTATGCTTTGAGAAGCTTCTTCATAGGCGATTATTAAATGGGTGGGATTGGTTGGGTCATAGTTGGTAAGGGTGTCAATGCGTGCCTGTCCGGCAAGCATTGAGTAATTCAAAGAAAGGAAGGCTGTTAGTATGAGCGTCCTAAATGATTTCACTGAGTGGTTTAGCTAGGATGGAGTTTTTGGTGATATCTACAACTCCAACAAAATTTATGCATATGAATATTAATTCTATGGATCATTAAAAGAACCTGAGTAAACGATTATGCAACTTTTACATTTATTGCGTTTAATCCTTTTGGACCTTCCTCAACATCAAAGGTTACTTTGTCTCCTTCTCTTATTTCATCAGTTAATCCATTTGCATGGACAAACACATCTTTACTCCCGTCATCAGGGGCGATGAATCCGAATCCTTTGGCATTGTTGAAAAATTTCACTGTTCCGTTACTCATGATTAAAATATTAAAATGAAATACAAATGTAGTGGTTTAGAGTTCCTTTACACAATTTTTTTATATACATGTGTTTGATCTTCAAATTCCTGTCTTAGCGTAGATATCTTCTGTCACTTCCGTGTATTCTTGAGTAGAGCCATTCAATGACCAGATTTTATTTGAGTAGAATTGGCAAAATTTCACAACTTTTTGAAAAAATGGAAATGACAATGATATAAACTTTATAAATTGACCTGAATACTAATAAATATTATCATGATCAGGACCTGCCTTTTCTTAATAATCCTTATTTCTTATAACTCCAAACTATAATCCCCAATCCAAATCTCGAATCCCAAACCCATACAAAACACAGTCAGGATACTTGTCGTTGACGATGAGCCTGATCTCGCGCCTCTGATCAGGCAGAAATTTCGGCGCCAGATCAAGCAGGGCGAGCTCGACTTTTCGATTGCTCACGATGGTATCGAGGCGTTAAAGATACTCGACCTCATGCCGGAAATAGACATCGTCTTGACGGACCTTAACATGCCTCGCATGGACGGGCTGACGCTGCTCAGCAAACTTCCGGAAGCTGGCGGCATGCAGAAGGCCGTGGTTATTACCGCATACGGCGACATGGAGAACATTCGTACTGCAATGAACCGGGGAGCATTCGATTTTCTCACGAAACCGATTGATCTCGATGACCTCGAGACTACCATCCGTAAAGCCAGCGATGTTGTCAATCGCGAGAGGAAAGCGGCGCTAGTACGTGAGACATTCGGTCGTTACCTGTCAAACAATGTGGTATCGACGCTGCTCGATCACCCGGAAGGGATCAAACTTGGAGGTGAAAAGCGAGTTGTCACCATCTTGATGTCTGACCTCCGCGGTTTCAGCCAAATTTCTGAGACACTGAAGCCGGAAGAAGTTGTGGAGATGTTAAATATCTACCTGGGCCAGATGACGGAAGTCATCACCAAGTATGGAGGTACCATCGACGAGTTTATCGGTGATGGCATCCTCACTGTGTTTGGTGCTCCAGTACTCGGTGAAACCGACGCCGTCACCGCTGTCGCTTGTGCTGTTGCGATGCAACTGAAAATGGATGACGTGAATACCGAGCTCTCGCAGCGCGGATTTCCGAACATCGAGATGGGGATCGGGATTAATACTGGAGAGGTCGTGGTTGGTAACATAGGCTCTCAGATCCGGGCGAAGTATGGCGTTGTAGGAAGCAACGTAAACCTGACCAGCCGAATCGAGGCCTATACGGTTGGGGGCCAGGTATTGATTTCGGAACGAACGCTGGTTGAAGGCGGTGACGAGATTGCCGTTCAGAAGAGCGTCGAGGTGAGGATGAAGGGGTTTCTCGAAGCGATTCCCATCTACGACGTAGACGGAATTGGAGGGAACTTCAACTTGACGCTTCCGAGCAGAGAGGTATTGCTTACAGACCTCATTGAACCGGTGAAAGTGGTTTACAGTGCCCTCGACGGGAAACATGTGGATGATGAAGCCTGCAAGGGCTCACTGCTGGCTGTTGCAGAGCGGGGAGCCATGCTTTTTGCGCCAGATGGACTCGACGCGTTCACCAACCTTCGTGTCAGTTTGGATGGCGCAGCGATCGGTTTTGATGGACCTGTAGAGCTGTACGCCAAAGTCATGAACGACGATGAAACCACCAACAACTACCGCATTAGATTCACAAGTGTATCCGAAGAAATATCTTTGGCATTCGGCAGACTGGCGACCGGAGTTGATCAAGCCTGATCGGGACCCGGAGATGTCCAATATGACACCTACTTCTTTATTTCAAATCACCGGTGGTCAAATCCTGGTTCCAGAACAAAAAACCCTCGATACTCACAGTATAGAGGGTTTCTAGTAGCCCGTAGGGGAATCGAACCCCTGTTACCAGGATGAAAACCTGGCGTCCTAACCCCTAGACGAACGGGCCATTAAGTCAATATTCAGTTGCTCTTTTGCGGAACTGTTTCACAGGATGCCACCCTGCGGGTGGTCACCCGTTAGGGTGAAAAACCTGGCGTCTCAGCCTGCCATGCCTGCGGCAGGCAAGGCTGACCTCCCGCAAGGGACGGCTAACCCTACCTTGTCTTCCAAAGCCGTAGCGAAGGAGGAGACGAACGGGCCATTAAGCAAATATTCTTTTAAACAGTTGCTCTTTTGCAAAACTGTTCTTCTTTAATTCAATTTCTCGTTTTATTGCCGAAGTCTTTGTCAAATAAGCTTCATAGTAGACTAATTCCATCGGAAGCTTATGTTTTATTGACTTGGTCTTACCCTGATTATGTTGCTTTATTCTGACGCTCAAATCCTCGCAACAACCAATATAAGTAGTACCATCTTTTAAACTTCTCAAAACATATACAAAGAACATATTCACAGGATGCCACCCTGCGGGTGGTCACCCGTTAGGGTGAAAAACCTGGCGTCTCAGCCTTATGACCTCCCGTTAGGGACGGCTAACCCTACCTTGTCTTCCAAAGCCGTAGCGAAGGAGGAGACGAACGGGCCATTAAGTCAATATTCTCTTGAACAGTTGCTCTTTTGCATAACTAATCCTCCTTCGCGTTCGCTTCGGCGGACGAGAAGATTGGGTTTAATTCCCTGACGCTTTGCGTCGAAATATTAAAATAAATTCAACTTAATACCTACCTCGCATGCTCTGCGTCGAGGTAGTTTATTTTTCTCGTTTTATTGCCAAAGTCTTTGTCAAATAAGCTACCCATATTGTATCCTCCATAGCCGTAGCGTAGGAGGAGACCAACAGGCGATGAAAAATGTGACGCAAATATAGAGGCCTTTTATGTTTTTGCAAAGGGTACAAGCAGAATTTTAGCATTATCATGCAATAAAAAAGAGATAATTTTCAGGCATCTGTATTTTTTGCTTAACAGGTCTCCCAATCTTGAATTTTTTCAATCACCAAATCAATTAACCACCGTTGGCGGTCATCATTTTTTCCTCATTTTTACTTTACTTCAAAAAGCTTATATTGAATTGCTTTCTGATAATAAAAACAGATTGCCTGATATTAAATCGTCCTTTTTACCTCTTTCATTTTGTTGACTGGGATGAGGAAATAAGTCCGACATACCTGCTCCAGCGCCGGTAGTACGGTATTGGCCTAAAGCTAAGTTTCATGTCAAAAAAAGTAAAAATCATATTTACCTCATTCTTTGTTCTTTTCTTTGGCTTTTTCATAGTAGCAGAATGGTGGGTAGAAGCTATTTTTCTTGATATCATAAATAAGAACCCTGATAGAGCTTACGATATTTCTTATGAAGATTTGGACTTACACGCTTTTTTTAATGGGTTAACCCTGGAATCCGCTAAGATCACGCCGCTTCATGCCACCGATTCCTCGACTACCATTCACGGAAAAGTAAGACATATAGAGATCAATGGAATTAAATGGGGAGAACTGTTCTTTTCTAAGAACGCAAATATCAGGCAACTAATTTTCATCCGTCCTGAATTTGAAATTTTCATTGTTCAACAGCCGGAAAATCAACACCAGAAAAAGAAGAAGGAGTCGACAAAGGGTATTCAAGGTTTATTTGGTGATGTACTTTCAAGAGGAGAAATACACTCATTTAAACTTGAGCACGGATCGGTTGAAGTAAAATATGCCGCGGACAGCACATTTATTGGATCAGTTCAAAACCTGACTCTGGAGGGTAGTAACATTGAGACGGATTCAATACAGGTGCAAAACCTGATCCCATTCAAAATGTCTGGGTTTTATTCTTCATTGGACAGTGTGGTAGTCCAACTAAATGAATATACGGAGCTGAAGATAGGGTCGATGGAATATCACCAGGAGAATTCTGAATTTCAGATGAACAATATCTCGATGGCTTTTACAAAGGACAGGCTGGAAGTAAGCCAAATTGTTGGTAAACAGATTGATTTGATAGAAGTTGCTATTAAGCAGTTGAAGATTAGTCAACTGGGTGCACAAAGCAACCTGTCTACCGACATGGATATTCGGGCAAAATCGATTTTAATTGATGGATTAATATTAAAGGACTTTAGAGATAAGAATAAATCAAGACCACCAGACACTGAAAAGCCAATGTTCAGGGGAATGGTGGAAAGTATGCCGATCCCTTTGAAAGTGGATAGTATCACTATTAAAAACTCTGATATATACTATACGGAACTTGGTGAGAGTAAAACAGAAGCTGGAACTATTCACTTTGCAGATCTCAATGGAAGTATTGTGAATATAACCACCATTCCTGAGTTTAAGGAAGAGTATAAGACTTTCAATGCGAATCTTAGTGCCAACTTGAACCAGGGGGCGAGGATGGACATAGTATTAGAAGTACCCTATGAAAAAGAAGTGTTTAATCTACACGTTACAATGGGTACATTCAACCTTGGCGATTTAAACCCAACCATCATTCCTCTGGCGGATATGGAAGTTGCCTCCGGAATAGCCCATAAAATTGACTTCCAGATGAATGCTGGAAGAACGGAATCTTCTAATATATTAACGGTAGACTATGACAGCCTGGAGTTGGAGGTATTGAAGGATCACGGGTATGCCCACAATAAACGTGGTTTAATTTCTTCTATAGCCAATTCGGCAATTCGTAAATCAAATATGCCAAATGCCAAACATTATCATATTGCTGAATATCAGTCATTTAGAAATATTTATAGGGGCCCGTTTAATTTTATGTGGGAGAGCGCCAAGGAAGGAATGCTTTTCATAGTTCCCACTGGGGCTACAGGATTGTTAGTGGGCAACCCGGAAAAGAAAGCCGAAAGAAAACAGAAGAAGCAAAAAAAGAAAAAGGGGTAAAGTCAATTATGTCAATACCCGTTATTAATATCGAACCCCTAATAAATTCCGATGGTGATAAAATTTCGGTCGCGGAAGAAATGGCTCAGGCTTGTAAAGACAGCGGGTTTTTTTATATCAAGGGACATGGGGTGGACCCTGCTATACAGGAAGACCTTGAACGGCTCAGTTGGGAATTCTTTAATCGGTCGGAAACCAAGAAAAGTGACATTGCCATGGATAAGGGTGGGAGGGCCTGGCGGGGCTATTTCCCTTTGGAAGGAGAGCTAACTTCCGGAAAGCCTGACCTCAAGGAGGGGTTATATTTTGGTGAACAGATGTCCTTGGGTCATCCCATGGTTATAGCGGGAACACCTCTTCATGGCCCTAATTTGTTTCCGGAAATCTCAGGATTTAAAACCGCTGTACTAGACTACATAAGCGCCCTAAACAGGCTGGGTGCAATTCTGATGAAGGGTTTGGCTCTTAGTCTGAAACTGCCGTCTGATTTTTTTGAAAGCCGGTTCATGACTCATCCGTTTATTTTATTCAGGATCTTTCACTATCCGGTTCCTGCTCAAGACCATCTGGTGGAGAGACAATGGGGAGTAGGAGAACACACAGACTACGGAGTACTTACTATATTAAAACAAGACGCCGCCGGTGGTTTACAGGTGTATACCAAAGGAAAATGGATCGATGCCCCATACATAGAAAACACCTTTATTTGTAATATAGGGGATATGCTGGACCTCATGACCGGTGGGTATTACCGTTCCACACCGCACAGGGTTATTAACAGGTCAGGCAGGGGCCGACTCTCTTTCCCGTTTTTCTTTGACCTGGATTTTGACGCCCGTGTGGAACCTATTGACCTTACCCATTTGGGACATACCAGTGCCATGACATTTAGCCGATGGGATGAATCGGACCTGCAGGCATTTTCAGGTACCTATGGGGACTATTTATTGAAAAAGGTTTCCCAGGTTTTCCCTCAACTGCGGGATGACGTACTTTGATCTTTGATCTTGGGGAATATTCAATGTATATTAAACTGTAATGGGCAGAACTATCAAAATATTTATGGTGCTATTTTTTGGAGTTATGATGCAGTTTGAAATCGTTTATGGTCAGACTACTCACTACGATTTTGATTCATTACTTCAGCACAATCCACATTTCAAACCGCTGGTAAAAATGGTGTTCGATACCTTTCATATTTTTGGACCTGAAGAACCGTTGGAGTTTACAGTATCCACCGACATGAAAGCATTATCAAAAAACAAATACAAAGATGAGTACCAGGTAGCAAAAGTGATCTATCAGTTGTGGGACACAATTAATATATCCCGTGAGATCAGGATTAAACCAAGAGGGGTATTTCGACTAAAGAATTGCAGCAACCCTCCATTGCGGGTGAATGTCAAAAAGACGGAGGAGGTATTTGAGTTACTGGAAGGACTGGATAAGTTAAAATTGGTTGTACCATGTAGGGGTCAAAGTTCTTACCAAGACTATATTTTTACCGAATACCTGGCTTATAAACTATACAACATCATTACAGACTACAGTTTTAAGGTCCGCTTGATCAAAGTAAATTACCACGATACCGGGGGAAAGGTTAAGCCGGGAGACGCCTATACATTTATTATGGAGAGTCAAAAATCCCTGGCAGAAAGGAAGGAGTCAATTCCTATCAAGAATGATCGGGTTAGTGCCAGGTCCCTTGATGAGGAATATGCGGCGATATTATACGTATTTCAGTATATGATTGGTAATACCGATTGGTCGGTACCCGGATTGCACAATATGAAATTACTTAAAACCACGGACGTAAGCAGGCCAAGACCCATTCCGGTTACTTATGATTTTGATTATTGTGGCCTGGTGGATGCGCCTTATGCAATACCTGGTGACCATGTGGATATAGAAGACGTCACTGAACGGGTCTATATGGGCTACTGTCTCCCCGATGAGTTTATGGATAATGCTTTTGATTTATTTATTGAAAAAGAAGCACAGGTGATGGCCGTTGTACGCGAATTTAGTCTGATGACGGATAAATCGAAGAAGAAGTCATTGTCCTATCTGGAGGGATTTTATGATATTATCAAAGATCCCAAACGGCGGGACAGTAGAATTATCAAAAGCTGCAAGCAATAGAATTACGAATTACAAAATTCGCAATTCGCAATTCGTCATTTTACTGCGGTAGGCCGGTTCCTGGGAACTGCCCTATATTTACCAAGGGTACATTGGCTCCAAACTTGGCGTTTATTGATTCAAGAATAGCGTTTGCGGTAATGGCATAACCGCGAGAATTAGGGTGCACCCCATCTTCCGAAAAGATGCCGGTGGGCGGAGCCAAACCTGCGGTAACAGCTAATCCATCAATTAACACCGGACTGTCATCAACCAGATCTTTATATGTCTGATTAATGTCAGTATGCGCCACCCGATCTTCTACCCCAATGGCAGAGATGGTTCTTAATATAATGTCGTTAAAAGCAACGGTACGGTCTCTGACTTCCGTACGCTCATCTACCAGCAAAGTAAATCGATCTGCCAGTGGAACTGCCACTCCTATTACACTCAATGGATTGCCAGGATCAGCCAATGTTCCTAGAACAGCGCCTGCACTTAGGGTTATACGATCCTCCATGGATGTTTGCCGGATACTCGGAAGGCCCAAACCTGAAAGATCGGTCAATGATGCGTCGTCCACCACAATGGCGTTATCACCGGCAGCAAATTGGATGGTTCGGCGTTGTGCTTCCTCGGGTGTTATGAGTTCGAGGCCGGCAGCCTGGAGTAAACCTCCGTTGTATAAGGCATAAGCTGAGTTGACCAAACCAATGATGGGATCTCCTTCTTCAAAGGGTATCGCATTCCAGGCAACCAAATTGAAAAAAGGCAATGATTCGACATCGGGTATGTTTACCACTACTCCCTGAATTTCAGGATCATTGGTCATGATGCTTAGGGCGGCGATATATTGAAAATTAAATGCTGTCATCGATGTTAAAGGGGCAAGCCCCGAAGCTCCGGTAAGGGCATACAACAATACATCATTGCTGCCAAGCCAAAGGGTAAAGAAGGTGCCTTCAGCTGCCACTGCATCTCCGATCATAGTAGAAACCCCAGGATTTGAAGCAAACCTTGCATAATATGGGTTGAACAAAGGGCTGACGCCAAAGAAGCTCCAATCTCCTGTTTGCGGAATCAGTGCTTGTCCTAACAAAATACCGGGTACGCTGAAGTTATTAACCGGAGGGCCAGAATAAACAAAGCCTGGATTTACTATCGGGATGGGAACAGATCCAAGGTCAGAATCAGTGGGTGCGGGTAAGGGAGGGTCTCCCGCCAGGATAAGTCTTCCCTTAATAATCCAGTTGGCAGGATTTGGATCTGAGAGGTCTGAAAACAAACTATTGAATCCGTTTTCGGTGTTTATGGTTGGTTGTATGAATGATCCACCGTCCACGCCTTCCAGGGCAAATTGCTGACTGAGAATATTTCCAACCGAATTCATTTGACCTTCATCAAATAGAGCATTTGCCTGAAATCCAGCTGAAAGTGAGTTGCCTAAAACCACGAGTTTCGTGAAATCAGCACTTCCTGCACTGGGCGGCAATGGCTGAACCGGAAGCCCCGGAGTGCCGGGCGGAGGTATTACCGGGAATTCCTGCTCACAAGAGGCGAATATCCATACAAAACCGATCATTAGAGATAAACATTTATAGCTCTTCATCTTATACTTCACTTTAATTCAAGAATTGATCAAATGTGATGGCAACATAGTATTGGGAACCAACAAATCCTGCCCCAATATTCGTGCGATAATCTCCGGAGAACAAGTTGGTGCCTCCCACTTTAATCACCGATTTGATGGCCTCTACTTTATAGTTCACCTGTAAATCCAGCACTCCGTACTCAGGTATGATCCCTTGTCCGAAGGTGGACTCCCATAAGAAGTCATCTTGCCAACGAAAGGCAACATAGAATCCGATGTTATTCCCAATATTTCGATTGCCGAAATTGACATTGAATTTATGTTCGGGGGTATTAAATCCAGCAAGAAAACCTTCGGTTGCTTGCTCGTCTTGACTAAAAACAGACCAATCGTAGCTTCCACCTACGGTATATCCATTACCAATATTCCAGGTGAGGCCAATACCTATACCGTCGGAACTGATGTCTTCCGACACATTTACAAAGGGACTCATTAGAATATTGAATCCACCAATTGCATTGGTTAAGATCTCACCGCGGCGCTCCACCGGACCCGCGCTCAATACTGGTCTGTTGGCGATAAAATTTGTATAATTATTATGATAGTAATTGATATCTACCATCACCTGATCTGCTATTATCCCTTTATAACCAATTTCAAAAGCTGTCAATTCTTCCGGTACCACAAAGTCAATGTCTACAGGCTGTAAGGTAACAGGATCCAGGGCCCCGGCACCGCCACTTCCGCTATGAATGCCATATCGGGCGGCATTTTCTTCGGTACTGCCCACCAGAATACCCGCGGCAGTTGGAAACCAAATAAACTGGGCCTGAGAATCAGGGTTTCTAAATCCTGTCTGGAATGAGGCCCTTATATGATGATTAGAGTTTACACTGTATACCGCTGACAACCTTGGGTTAACCTGACCATCAAAATTTTCATTTTTGTCATAACGTAAAGAACCGGTTAGTTTTAAATCTCCAAGTTGCTTGCCAATTTGAAAGTATGCGCCGAATTCACTGATATTCACCCGGTCAAATGTGCCGTCCTCATTCATGTTCTCATCAAATATGGTCCCTCCGGAAAATATACTGTATCTTCTGAAATTACCCCCCACCTGCAATTCGGCCCAATCAATTTGATTCTTAAAGTTGTAGTTGGCTTCTAGATGCAGAAGTCTTGAACCTTCAATAAAGCCTGCGCCGTTTTCATCAATTTGCAGATTGGCATTACGTGTGTCATTAAGCGCATTGCGTCCGGCATCGGATACGGTACGGGCAGTTCTATGGGCAATGTCCTTGTCACCGGCTGGAACCCCGGGTATAAGACCTTGAATAGCGGCAACATAAGTGCCGATATATCTGGGCACCCATTCAGTTGCTGAAGGAGATATTCGCTCATTGGTAAAAGCTCCCAGGGCATCCATATTATAAGAATCGGCATCGTCCGTTTGGGTATGGTAGGCCCGGACGAAAAAGTTATCCCCCCTAAATTCCAGTTTATGAAATTGTTGGGTGAAATTCCTCAGGACAAATTTTCCCGATCCCTGATAGATGGAACTTCCTTGTCCGTAGCGATAATTATAAAGGGCTTCTACTTTATCATTCAACCGGTAGTGAAGCGCCACATCTGCTTTGATGCTTTTGGCATCTCTATTCTCAAGCAATACTTCTTCCTTGAATCCCGTTCTTCGTATGTCG
>QIMC01000170.1 GCA_003232185.1 Flammeovirgaceae bacterium
CCTTTAAATCTATGCCCTACAGCAAGAACCAGACGATTCTGATTAACAAATGCCT
The DNA here is from genome assembly GCA_003232185.1 of Flammeovirgaceae bacterium. GTDB lineage: Bacteria > Bacteroidota > Bacteroidia > Cytophagales > Cyclobacteriaceae > SZUA-3. Next base: position 56 of record QIMC01000170.1, read on the forward strand.
CTTTTGCGCTGTTGCTTTTTTGAAAAAATTCAATTGCTGTTTTGAAATAGATTTTCTGATTTAGGATATTAAAGTCCCTGGTTCTAATCATTAGTTGATACCTAACCCTGGTTGCATTGTCATTATCGATTTCTGCCGGGTTCAAATTCTGGTAATAAAAAAACCGTTGTTCAAATCGAATCCGGTGGTTAAACTTCAGCAGGTGCGTTTTGGGCCAATGCAAAGTGGCTTGCTGAAATAGCCGAAGTTCAGTGGTATTAATAAATTCTTTGTTGTTGGTATAAAACAGGGCTACACCACCTGCCAGATCAAGGCTGTTGTATTGAAAACGATAAGTAGGGCGAATGTACCATTGGGTCCAGCCTCTGGATGAGGCCATTCCCCTGACACCAAAATCGCCACCCAGTGCAGACTGGTCAGATATAAAGATATAGGTGGTAAAGTCAGTCCAGCTTTGAAAATCGGTCTTATCGTCCTGCGCCACAGCTACATTTGGGGTTAGGAATGCGAAAAGAACACAAATCAATAGTATTCGAATGTACATCCTTCTATACCGGTATATAAATTGAATACTGATGAAAATCATAAGGCGCCTGTTTATTTTCCTAACATTCCTGGATTAGTAAGAATGACAATCCTAATGTTTATTCTAAACTGATTGTCAATGGAAGCAAATTTCTAGAGATGTGGTTAACCATAGGGCTAGATACCAATATACCTCGTTGATAGAGACTGTCAATAAACTTATTCAGGAGCAGTGTATATAAACCCATTTTTCGATTTTCCAGTAAAAAGCGGAACTCTGTGGATTTTCGCAGCAGGTCCAGGCTGAGCTGACCTTCAGCAGCTTCAAACTGGGTCATGAACTTTAATTCTTGTTCCAGCAAAATCATTTGTCTTTTAATATGTTGAAAATCCATCTCCAGAATATCCTGATATCGCTGATTCTGATTTATTCGTCTTTTTTGTTTGGCTTCATTTTCGACAATTGACAGCCGATCCCGTTGAAGGTCAGGTTTATCTGGATTAAAGATGGGGATTGTAACGCCAATACGGTATCCCAATTGATCGGCCAATTCATCCCCTCGTTCCATATCATATTCCGCCTGGAAGAACCCAATATTTCGATAACTTTCTGCTTTCTCTACGGTAAACCTTGATTCTCTTAGGTTAGTTTCCTGGGTAGCCAGCTGGCTGTGTAAATTTGTATTATTCTCTTGGGTATTCAAGTGTTCAAAGATATATTCATAAGTAATTAACGTATTGATATCTATATTGATAGATATAGTATCTGTAAGTTTTTCTTTAATTAAGTATTGATTAATATTTAGTTTCTGTTCCAGGTCGTATAACTTAGACCTCTGCTTAAATAATCGATCTTCCAAATCCAGTATCTCTTCTTTTAAATTATCTCTTTCGTTCTGATAAACCAATACCCTCAAACGGCGGTAAAATTCTTCCAGTTCTTCAGCATTTCGTATTTGCGAAGACAAATAGACCTGCTCAATCAGAAGGTCATATCTCATTTTGAGTACATCATTCAACTTCATTTGCTTTCGCAGTTGGATGGTTTGATCTAACTCCTGGCGGTATTTTTTATTGGCACTGATCTCATAAGGATTTATAAATCCAAACCTGAGGCGATAATCCTCCAGGCCAATTTCCCGATCATTAGATTTTGCCCTGAATTCAAGTTCCCTCAACCATGGGGAGTTGAATTTGTTGTTTTTAACGAAATCCTGGGCTGCTTGTATTTCTTCCAATTCGATATCTGAAACAGCGGCAGATAAGAAAGCCTCCGGACTAAATTGAGCGGTAGCCGTTAAACTGATAAAATAGCAGATGATTAGTCTCCTGAAAATCATTGGGAATCCATTGGATAAACAAAAACCTTTTCACCATTGAGAAAGCGACTATTTTTAGAGATTTTAACGTACACTTCCTGCCCATAACTGGTCTGGAGTGGGTTGGAATTGATTTTGTTGGGAAACGAAGTTATTCTAGAGCCAATTTCAACTACTTTCCCCGAAACCTTGTAAAGTCTGTTTTCAGATTCCACCCAAACCTGGTTCCCTACTTGTACCTCATACGAAATCTCCTCGTTCATGAATGCTCTAATCATAGATGGCTGGGACGCATATATGGTTATCATGGTTTTATATGGAGGGATCAATTCACCTAACCGAACATTAACGGCTCCCACTGTACCCAAACCCAGGGCGTATCGTACCAACTCATCTGTCTCATTCTGAGTGGCTGCTAGCTCTTTAGAGGCCAAAACTAATTGCTTTTTCTGAATGGCCAGATTCATTTGATATTGGATATTTTCTCGTTCCTGATCTTGAAGGTTTCGAGCCTCCAAATTTATTAATTTGTTTTCCAATACTTGAAGTTGCATTTCGCCAATAGAATCATTCTGTAGATTTTGTTCGGTTAATACATTCAAGCCGGCCACTAATCTTTTATTCTGTTCAATTCTCATTTGTTCCTGCTCAATTTCAGATATTAACTGGTAATGTTCATTTTCATACTCAATTTTAGCCAGCTTTTTTCCTTGGAAATATTGTGAATTTAAGGTTTCAAGTTCAATCTCCAGTCTTGAAACCTTAGTGCTCAACTTCTCTAGATCCAAGTGGAGATCAGGCCTGGTCACTTCAATGATTAGCTGACCTTTTAGAACTTCTTGTCCTGGAATTACATGGATTTTCTCAACAATCACAGCTTTTCGATAGCTTATCGCAGTTACCTGAGGCTCAACCACCGCTACCATGGCCTCGTTGCTGTCTTTATAAAATATTGATATGATAGCCATTGTCACAGCTAATAGAAGTATTACAGTATGAAATAAATGATCTTTGATCAAACTACCTCCTCTCTGCTCAAATTTTGAATTCGCAGGTCTTGGACCTTATTTTTCAAAGCATTCTGTACATCTTTCCAATCGTACGGGCTTTTGATCTCGCAGTGATAATCATAGCGAGTGCCATCTTCACGGGTTCGCACTTCCACTAAAGATTCATTGAACATAAAATTCTTCAAAGTATTGAACACCGAATCAAAGTCTTGGCCTTCAACCAGTAAAAAATTGATCCTGCTTATGGTACCTGGACTTCTTCCGTAAGGGGAATAATATAGCAGTATGGCAGTAAGGCAAAACGCCACGGTGCCTGCCAGGGCTATCGCATATCCATAGACGCCGGTAGCGATTCCCGTTGATAAAGCGGCAAAAAGAAAAATAATGTTGCGGGTATTTCTGAAACGCGTCCTGAACCTTATAATAGCAACTACACCTAAAATGCCAATTCCAACGGCAATGTTGTTCCCAATGGCCATCATGATCATTGAAGTTACAATGGCACTTAGTATCATTGCCTGGAACATATGGTAGGGAAACTTTATACCTCTAAAAGTGATTTTGTAGGTGAGAGCAATAACAGCACTTAGTATCAGTGCCAAAATTAATGAGTAAATTGCCACCTCAATTGAGGGGTACTTGTAATATTTAGCACCCTCCAGAAAGCTATCAAACATATTTGATTGATGATAATTTGTTATTCATTCACTAATTTACAGGATTATTCACAAAAAAAGGTAATTCAATTTATCTATGCGATTAATCATAATACTCGTATTTCTAGGCACAGAACTCCTGGCCCAGTCTTTCAGCAGTTCTAGTTTACCCATTGTAGTAATTGATACCCGGAATAGACCGATTATAAACGAACCTAAAGTAGCTGCTCATATGGGCATTGTCAATAATTCCACTGGAATTAACCTTGTGACAGGCCCCTTCAATGATTGGGATGGGGAAATTGGCATTGAGCTTCGGGGCTCCAGCAGTCAGTTCCTCTTTGACAAGAAAGGATACGGGATCGAGTTAAAAGATACAGACGGTACCGATTCATCCTCAGTTATTCTCGGCATGGGTAAAGAGGAGGATTGGGTGCTTCACGGTCCATATTCAGATAAAAGTCTTATTCGGAACGTCTTGGCTTTCCATTTATGGGAAGCCACCGGTCGCTATGGTTCGGCTACAAGATGGTGCGAATTGGTGATCAACGGGGACTATAGGGGTGTTTATGTGATGATGGAAAAGGTGAAAAGGGATGGCGACAGGGTTGACATCACCAGGTTAAATGAAAACGATAACAACGGCGATGAAGTCACCGGTGGATACATTGTTAAATTAGATAAATTTGATGGCTCCAACAGTGGTGAGGGATTTGAGTCCAAGTTTCCGCCGCCATTGCGATCGAGATCTGATCAGGTTATTTTCTTTCAATACGACTACCCTAAAGGGAGAAATATATCAGACTCTCAAGAAGCCTATATTGAAAGCTATGTGGATGCTTTTGAGCAAGTACTGGCAGCGGGTAATTTTAAGCATCCGGTCTCCGGATACCGGAGATTTATAGACGTTGGTTCTTTCATAGACTTTACCCTTTTAAATGAGATCACCCGTAATGTTGACGGTTATCGCCTGAGCACTTTTCTTCACAAAGACCGGGACAGTAAAGACGGCAGATTGAAAATTGGGCCGCCATGGGACTTCAACCTTGCCTTTGGCAATGCAGATTATTGTGACGGATGGGAGACTACCGGGTGGGCGTGGGATTTCAATAAAATTTGCAATAATGACTTTTGGTTGATACCGTTCTGGTGGAACCGATTTTTACAAGACGAGGGATTTATTAGTGATCTAACAGCCAGATGGTTGGAATTACGATCCGGTGCCTATAAAACGGATAATATATTGGCTTTTATTGACGATCAGGTAAGTCTTCTGGAACAACCACAATTACGAAACAGGATGAGATGGCCTGAGGTCGACAATTACATCTGGCCAAACGCGTTTGTAGGCGGCACCTATGAAAATGACGTCAATTTCCTGAAATCCTGGATAACAGAGCGCCTTGAATGGTTGGACCAAGCCATTTCTAACTTGCAGTTAGTAACTGCTACAGAACCCAAATTTGAGCAGGGTATTGAGCTATCGCCCAACCCCTTCTTGAATACATTTACCGTAAAAAGCCCTCACATCATAGAAAATATCAGGATCTTCAACTTAAAGGGCTCATTAATATGGGATCAGGAGCTAAACCAAAAAGAAATTATATTAGATTTATCTGGTTATCCATTTGGTGTATACCTTGTCCGTATTCAAAACGCAGGAAACCCGGTAACCAGAGTGCTAATTAAAGAATGACGTTAATTGCTAATTGTCAATTCCTGATTTCAGATTTATCTGCCCCTTCTTCCACCTCCACCCCCAAATCCTCCTTTTGATGGTGCAGACCGCTGATATGACTGAGTGCGTTGCTGTCCTCTGTACCTGTTTTGTTGGGACTTATTTACAGAATTTGGGACCGAACGACTACCAGAGTTTTGCCAGGAACCGCTGTCGCGTTGTTGCCAGTCACCCTGATTCTGACGGTAAATATTACCACTTTTGTCCGAATAAACATTGTTGGAAGGCTTGGTTCTGGCAGCATCTGAAGTTGCCTGCCTATTGACTCCAGTGTTGTTAGTTGGACGGGTAGCCGGTTTTGCAGCTGCTGAAGGCTGGTTTGGCCTGGTCCCAGTTGAAGGTTGTGCAGGCCTTTGGGTTGGCCTGTTAGCTGTTGTAGGTCTTTGGGCAGGCCTGGCACCGGGTCTGACACCGGTATTCTTAATGCCAGTTGTTCGATTTTTGTAGGCATTTGACGGTAGTTGATTAGGTCTTTTTGGGTTATTGCTGGCACGATAGCCTGCCCTTCTGCCTGCCGCATACCCATGTGCATACCCTCTGTTATACCCATGTCGATAACCATGATGATATCCATGCCGGTATCCATATCTATACCCTCCCGGGCCCCACCAGCCATTATAACCACCGGAATGAAATGAGAAACTGAGCCAACCAAAACTAACTCCATAAGAAAACCCCCATCCAGTCCATGGATTATAATGAACCCCAAACCCATAGGTAACCGGTCTGGGATAGTAATATGCACCATACCATGGTTGATAGTAATATCCAGTTCCATAGATAACCGACCCATAATAAGGGTACGACCAATAGTATCCAGGCGTGTAACCTACATACACTACCTCAGGTGTGCTATCATAGATATATACATATTTGACATTATAAACCGGTGAACTGGGCGGGATATCCTGTACACCTTCTGGCACCACTACACTAACTACCCAGGGTCCTGATGCCTGTATTGACTCAAACCAGACCCCTTCATCTACACAGTAGTATTTATCTTTACTCTTAAGCACCGTTTTGTCGGCATTTGATCCAAATAGCAAATCTGTTCCCTCTATTTTTTCAAACTTAGGGTCTCCATCATATTTTACTTCTACGGTTGCAGTTTTTCGATCAACTTCCGCAGTTTGTGGAATCGAGTTTTCCAGAATAGCTTCTCTTGCCTCTTGGGTTCCCGCAACATTCGGGCGAACATTAGAAAGATCGGAATCTTCCGGAATGTTCTTAAAATCTTCGGGTAACTTATCGGATCGAACAAAGGTCCAGGCTCCGCTATCCATAGATTTTGATTTGTACCATCGACCTGAAACCAATACAAAGTACTCCTGAGAATCAATATCCATGATAATATCACTTTCGGAATTATCTACAAATAGAAGATTCGTGCCAGTTACCGGATTGAATTCAGGCTTGCCATCGGTTTGAATTAATTCGGCTGGTTTTGTACTAAGAATAACTTTTGGTGGTGAGGTCTCAGTAGCTGATGAGTCTGTCTCCGACTCAACGTCGGTAAAGGCTTTATCTGCGATCTGCTTTACATCATTGGGAATATCATCTGATGCCACCCAACCACCCGTTATAGAGGAAGAACTATACCACCAATTTCCTCCTTTTAAATAATTTGTTCCTGTCTGGGTATCTGACAGAATGAAAAAAGGGGTATTTAATACATATTTGTAGGAAGAGTTATCGATATCTTTAAGTATAGGATCTCCATCTATCATGACCAACACGGAAGGAACGGTTTCAAAATAAACAGTGGGGGCCGCATTGTTAAATTCAAGATCAATTTGCTTCCTTTCCTCTAACTCCTCTTGATCTGCTAAGAACTGGTCAAGAGACATACTTAG
>QIMC01000361.1 GCA_003232185.1 Flammeovirgaceae bacterium
TACAGACGACACACACTATTCCATGATTTCCGTTAAAGGCGCTGAGCAGCAGTGCCTTTTTTTTCATTAAAACCACTAGCGATGAGGATCAATACCAGAAAAAAGATGGTAACCAAACTGGAACACATCGAAATCCGTCTGGACGCCCTTAAAGAAATTAGCCACATAAGATCCTTAAGCCCACAGGAAATTAGAGAGTGGGAGGTTTTAAATTTTGAGCGGCAAAATAGAGACTTTAAGCTAAAATACAATGACTTAAAAATGGCCAAGCGATTTGAGACTATTGAACGATATCTGGGCCTATTTACTGCATTATTATTTGCCACCCTTGCCTTTATCGCATTATACTCCAGCATGGAATTAATTGCAAATGGCCTCGGTGATCATCTACCACTGATGATTGCTACCATTGGCATATGCCTGATCCTTGGAGTGTTTGGGTTTATGGTATTTATTAGGAAGGAACCTCTGCAATGGCGTTCCTAGTGTCAAGTCAAGGCTAAACCTACAGATAATCCAGGGTATATTTTATGACATAACACTAGCGGTTGGGGAAAGCGCCTACCACCCCCTCCACGAAACCAGTAAAATCCCAATTTGATTCTGGTTGCGAAAATCCTAGTCGTACGATAACCAGCTGAAAAGAAGGAATAATTACCACCTTTTGACCTTCAAACCCGGCCATGTGATAAGCATCCTTTGGCATATCCGGGCCACTGGTGTCTTCACCTTTAGTGCGCCAAAAGTGGGCTGCATATTTTTGTCGAGGTGCTTTGGGAGCTGGCTGCTGAGTATAATCTACCCATCCAGGTGGGAGAATTCTATCCCCATTCCAAACCCCATCGTTTAAATACAATAATCCAAATCTGGCCCAATCCCTGGCAGATGCATACATGAACGAAGAACCAATGAAAGTACCATCAGGGCCTGGCTCGATTATGGCACTGCGCATTCCCAACTTATTGAAGAGAAAATTGTGAGGAAAATTCCAATATTGCCTGTTGTCTCCACCTACTTTACGCCGGACCAGTTCAGAAATAATATTGCTTGTACCACTACTATACTTCCATCTGCTGTCAGGGGGGAACTCCAAGGGTTTAGACAAGGGAATTGAAATGGGATTAGGCGAATTAAATAACATTTCCGTTACGTCTGAGGATCCGGTGTAAACTTCATCCCACTTTAAACCGCTAGTTTGCGTAAGTAATTGATCCAGGGTAATCTTGCTGCGAGGGTCACCTTCCGCAGACCACTCTTCAAATAGATGATCATCTTCAATCTGTAACAAATTCATTTGCACCAGAATTCCTACCATGGCATTGACCACGCTTTTTGTCATTGACCATCCAACTAAAGCCGTATTCTTATTATAGCCATGTGCATATCGTTCGGCTACTATTTTTCCTCTATAGACAATTACCACCGCCCTGGTCCGTTGGAGATGATCGGGGTCATTTTCCTCAAAAACCTTTACCAACACCCGATCAAGAGCAGCTTTATCCAATTCTGTAGGAAATTCTCCGCCGGCAAAATAATCTCCGACAGGCCAATAATTGTTAGACTGACGGGCATCGGGTTTAATAATGTGGACCTTTTCAATCTTTAACTGCTTTATAGTTTTACCTAAAGCCAAGGTGCAGCCCAATCCTTCCCTAAAAACAGCCACTCGATGGGCAAGACCCATAACATCTGATGTAACAGTGGAGTCCAGATAGTTCACTTCGGTATTCGCCATTTTGAAGGCCGATAACTCTTCTAGCAAGATCGACGACTGCTCCCGATCACTTATGAACGCGCAGGAACACATAGTTTTTGCACTATACCCAGTATAAATCGGCAGGGCACTCCAGGCGTAATGACCTGCATACAATATTATGAGCAACGTAATTGTTATTAATACCCGGAACACTATTTTTCTCATAAACCTAAAATCAACACCAGAAGTGAAATTTACAAAAATACAATGATTTAGGAGGTATGTCAACTTTTAGAAGGCCACTAAAAATCTTCAAAAGTTTGAAAATGATCTGAGCCAAGAGAACCATTCCATTTTAGGATGAAACCATCAGCGAGCATCTCCTGAGCTATTTTAATATCATCTGCAAATATTCGGTCCTCTGTGGCATGCGGGATTCGTTCCCTTACTAACTGATGTATTCCCTCCAGTTGCTGAGTAGTAATAAGAGGATGCCTGAAATCCAATGCCTGACAGGCACAAAGTAATTCAATAGCCAGAATTGTTTCTAAATTGCCTACTACCTGTAAAGCCTTCCTACCAGAAATACTACCCATACTTACATGGTCTTCTTGACCTAGTGAGGTAGGAATACTATCCACACTGGCTGGAAAACACAAGTTTTTATTTTCACTGGCAAGAGCGGCCGAAGTATATTGAAGGATCATAAACCCAGAATTCAAACCGCTTTCCTTTATCAATAGCTTAGGAAGTCCGGTAACCGTTCCCTCCATAGCCAGATAAATTCGTCGGTCTGAAATATTTCCTAACTCGGAAGCGGCCATACAGACATAATCCAGAGGCATTGCCAGTGGTTGTCCATGGAAATTACCCCCACTAATCGCCAATCGGTTATTAATTATTACCGGGTTGTCGGTTACAGAGTTCAATTCAATTTCTATTACCTGCTTTAAATGAAACCATGCTTCCCTGGAAGCCCCGTGAACCTGAGGAATACATCGGAGTGAATATGGATCTTGTACTCTTTCACAATTCTTGTGAGATTCCACAATGGCAGAGCCTTCCAGAAGTGTTCTGATCCTTGCTGCTACATGCAGGCTTCCTCTGTGGGGCCGCAGTTCATGCAGTTGTGCCATGAACGGTTGAGCTGAACCTAGTAGGCCTTCCAACATCATAGCTGCAATAAAGTCAGACTGGCTCAAACACCTGTGCAATTTTTGCAAGGTCATGATAGCGAAAGATGCCATAAACTGGGTACCATTAATTAATGCCAGGCCTTCTTTAGGAGCCAGTTCCAAAGGCTCCACTCCCTCTGTCCGGAGTACGGCCCCAGCCTCTGTCACTACTCCTTTATAATTAACTTTCCCCAGTCCGATTAGTGGAAGGAACAAATGGGCCAAAGGTGCTAAATCACCTGAAGCCCCTACTGACCCCTGACTAGGCACTATAGGTATTATATCGTTGTCAATATGCCAAATTATCCGTTTCAGAGTTGATACGGTAACCCCGGAAAAACCCTGAGCCAAAGCCTGTACCTTTAGGATTAACATCAATTTGGCGATCTCTTGAGGGATTGGGTCTCCGGTACCCACACTATGACTTTTGAGAATATTTGATTGTAATACCTTGGTATCCTGAGGCGATATTTTCGTAGTACAAAGAGGTCCGAAGCCAGAGTTGATTCCATAGACAACCTCATCTCCCTGGGCAATATCAGCAACTATGCGTTGACAATTCCGGACTTTTTCTAAGCTCTCCCTGCCAAGTTCAGCCTTGAGCTTTCCCCCGCATATTGCCAGGGCGGTACCTGCACTTAAGTGATCTCCATAGATAAATAATTTCATGGATTTGTTGTTTGTGCTTTCCACAAACTTAACATAAATAGTGTTCGCACAAAATTTCGGTTAATCTGAGCGCTTTGATTTGAAGTTCTTATAACATCGATTAATGGCAACTATCAATTCATAATCATTGACATCTCCCAGGAACGAGTCGGTCAACTCACAATACTCAATGAATTCTTCCAGCTCATGATCATCTTTGATACCGGTGACCTCTTTAACGAACTCTGTATGGTATCTGGATCGGGCCCGTTTGCTGCTTTCAATTTCCGAACGCTTTTTAAGAAACTCCCTTCTTCTCCGGATCTTCTTACTCAGCTTGCTTTGTAAAAAGCTAATAGGGCTGCCAATTCCCGGATTCACTGGTTTGGGAGGTCCATGGTATGAGCCTGGAATAATCAATTGGTCCTCGTCTTCAACTTCCATGGCCAATATACGCTGCTTAAGCAATGCCAGGGTAGCAGGCCACTGATAAATAGTCACCTCATGGAGTTCAGTGACGGACGCGGTTAACCCGATAGTTATTCTATATTCATTTTTTGAATCGATTGGAATAGGTACCAGATAATCGCTATATCCAACATGAGTTATTAAAACTGTATCTCCTCCTGAGAGTTCCATGGAAAAGTTCCCATCAATATCGGTGATAGCACCGTTTTTCTCGTTGCCAATTAGGTGCACTCCCGGTAACGGATCTCCGTTGCCCGAATCAACAATGGTGCCAAATAGTCGAATTTGATCTACCGATATTTGTCCATAAACCCAGCAATCAATAAGACTCAAAAATATCAGTATTGAATAACGTTTCACCCTACTGCTTATAATATTATTGCGAGCCCCCTACCCAAACTCGGGCATTTTTCGATACCCTAAACTTTTTCCATTCCAGAAGCCTAAAACTTTGCCCAAGTGCAAGAAATCCCAAACCTATAATCAATGACTGCTCCTGATCATAGAATGGATTGCTAATCAATGGATATACCGCGGCCCCTATTAGGAATCCTGTTGCTGGGAAAAGAGTGCCATACCGAAGAACCCTCCAATGGTTTCGGTGAAAATAGAAAGTCTCGAAATCGTCCAACCTAAGATAGATGTCATTGTTTCCCAAAATCACCACGCTATCAGCCAACCCAGCCAATCTGTATTGATGCTTGCGGTTGTCGCCTTTTAGAGTAAAAGTAAGCTCAGTTCCAATGGGAATTTTAACTCTAATTTTTCCAAAGCGATCCAACACCAGGTATTGCTGAGCCACCAGGGTTGAACAGACCATTAACTGCATCCAAATGCAGACCACCAAGCGCCTGGTTTTAAACATTAACGCAATATACGCAATAGAGATATGTACGAATGTTAATTATTGTTAATCGCGTATTTGGTTAGCTGGACTTTGAAACTTATGATTTCCTGATTCCCAAACTATGGCAAACCCAAGGTCTGCAACAATTGTGGCACTTTGCGTGATCCCCGTGCCTGTTCAAATGAGTAGGCCATGGCTATTAGATCGGATTCTTTCCAGGCAGTTGAAAACAAACTTATTCCTACCGGTAAACCGAATACATACCCGGCTGGAAGGGTGATACTGGGATAACCTGCCGTTGCTGCCGGTGAAGAACTACCACCCCCAAAGTGATCTCCATTGATGACATCAATTGGCCAGGCGGGACCCCCGGTAGGAGCAACTATTGCATCCAGATTATGTTGCTTAAGGGTTTGGTCAATCCCTTCCGCTCGAGACAATCTGAGCACTTTTTCCAGTATCTCTTGGTAATCAGGGCTGACTAAGTCTGCTTTCTGCTCCGACAAGATCAATGTCTCTTGCTCAAAATAGGGCATAGATCGGTCGCGGTTATTATTGTTAAACTCTATGATATCCCTGAGGGTCCTGACCCTTACCTCGGGTCTGTTTGACAAGTACTGATTGATGCCATGTTTGAACTCATATAGAAGCAGGCTATAGGCTGCATCCCCCATCCTGTTACTTCCATCGATTTCTACATTATCAATAATTTCTGCACCTAGTGTGCTCATGGAATCAAAGGCATTTTCCATGATCTGATCCACTTTTTCGTGAAACCCCATAGCATCTCTCCACACGCCAATTCTTTTGCCTTGTAACCCCTTTTTGTCCAGAAACTTAATATAGTCCTTATATGATTCCCCTTCACTCTCAGCTGTACGTGGATCCGATTCATCAATACCTGTTAATGGCCCTAATAAAGCTGCAACGTCGGCCACTGTTCGACCCATCGGACCCGCGGTATCCTGGGTATGGCTGATTGGAATAATGCCTGTACGGCTCCATAAGCCTACTGTGGGTTTTATACCCACCACGCCATTGGCTGAAGAGGGACAAACGATTGATCCATTGGTTTCGGTTCCGATGGTAATGGCACACAAGTTCGCGGACACCGCAGCCCCACTGCCAGCACTTGAACCACAGGGGTTTCGATCGAGCGCAAATGGATTCCTGGTTTGCCCACCTCGACCACTCCATCCACTGCTTGACCTTGAGGAGCGGAAATTGGCCCATTCGCTGAGATTGGTTTTACCAAGTAGTAGTGCTCCAGCCGCTCTTAGTTGCTTGACAATAAAGGCATCTTTCGCTGCCGGTGGTCCTTCCAACGCTAAGGAGCCTGCGGTTGTCATCATACCATCACCGGTATCGATGTTGTCTTTAATCAATACCGGTATGCCATGCAGTGATCCACGAATATTTCCGGATGCCCTTTCATCATCAAGCTGATCAGCAATTTTCAAAGCCTCTGGATTGACTTCAATTACCGAGTTTAGCCCGTCTAAATCCACCTCCTCTATCCTTTTCAGGTACAGTTCTGTTATACTACGAGCTGTGTGTTGACCACTTTTCATGTCTAGCTGCAATTGACTTACTGTGTATTCTTCCAATGGGAATGAATCAATTGATGATGGTATGTGTACCTCATTTCTGTCATTTCCTGAAGTACAGCTGGTAAAACCCAGGGTACCGATTATTGAACCAAGGGTGCTGGTTTGAAGGAAGTTTCTTCGTTTCATAATGGAAATAGTTGTTAATAGTAAGATCGGGATGGTAGCAGTACTTAGCAAATATTTCTGAAATATCCTTCCGTAGCTTCAAGCTACGGAAGGCTGCTCATAATTTATGCTCTGCAACTGTTCCTACCTGTGCAGCTGTTCGCAGCCTGTGGCTACGAACCTATATCTCTCTCAAAAACCCAACAAATCGATCGATCTCCTCTTTTGTGTTGTAATAATGGACTGATGCTCTGATCATGGTTCCCAGTTCCCGTTCCTGCATATCCAGTAAAGTGTGACTGGGCTGAATAACAGAAACATTAAACCCTGCCTGATGCAACTGGGCTTTTAGATGTTGCGCTTCAGTAGAACCGGTAAAACTGACAATACCACATTTTACCGCTCCTAAATCATGAACCATCACATTCGAATATGTGGACAATTCAGCTCTCAGGTATTCTGCAAGATGTTGGATCCTTTCCCAGATTCTGCTAACACCCAATTCCATCATATGCTCAACTGCAGCTGACAACCCCACAATTCCAGCCAGGTTACTTTCCCAGTTTTCAAATTTTCTGGCAAGCGCCTGGTAGGTTCCTTTTGAATTCCAGGTTGCACCGTGTAAATCCAAAAATAAAGGCTCAAGTTTAGTGGCCCTAGCTTCCGAGGCATATAAGAATCCTACACCCCTGGGACCCCTAAGGTACTTCCTACTGGTCGCAGTCAAAAAGTCACATCCCAGCTCCTTAACGTTAAGTGGCATCTGCCCAACTGATTGACATGCATCCAGTATGTACCAGATATCATGTTTCCTGGCAATTGCTCCAATTTTGGCTGCTGGATTTACCA
>QIMC01000111.1 GCA_003232185.1 Flammeovirgaceae bacterium
GGACTTTCAGGAATTTGTACAATCACTTGACCAGGAGACTCCGCCTATGTCAGAGCCAATGTTGGTGGCCCTCTGGTATGACAGGAAAGGAGATTGGGACCAGGCACACAACATCGTACAGGACATAAATGGCACCATGGCTTGTTGGATACATGCTTACCTTCACCGAAAAGAGGGTGACAGATCTAATGCCGGCTATTGGTACCACCGTGCGGGCAAAAATATGCCGGAAATAGGTTTTGCTCAAGAGTGGGAAAAATTGGTAAAAGAGTTAATTTAATTTAGAATTTACTACTCTATGGAAAAGGCGACATTAGGTGCAGGTTGTTTTTTATCCAGCCGGGCATTTTCATCAAAATTACTTTAACCCGGATTAGGCATTGAATTTTTAATTAAAAATTATAATCTTTGTTATTAGCTAAATTGAATAAAAGTAACTTTTGTTCGTTCATTTAGTACTTTGTTGATTTTTTCGTATTAAATCTGTGAATTATGTTTACCAGTAAAGAGGATCCCCGAATAACAGAGATTAGTAATTCAAGCAACACCATTAGTAAAGACACCACCATTGATGGAAATGTCGAAACTTCCGGAAATCTTAGGATCGAAGGTACAGTTAAAGGAAATATCCGTGCTCAATCTAAGATAGTTTTGGGAAAGTCGGGTAAAGTAGAAGGCAAGATATATGCCCAAACTGCAGACATTGAAGGAACAGTAAAAGGAACAGTACAAGTAATCGGTTTGCTTACCCTAAAGGCTAATGCCCATATCAAAGGAGATATTAATACCGGCAAATTAATAATGGAAGCTGGAGCTGTTTTTGATGGAAGGTGCAAAATGGGCACTTTTAAAAACCCTGAGAACCTGATGAAAACAGGGTCAGACAAGTCATCACAACAAGATGATTCAAAAACTGTAAAGAAACCCCAACCAAGTCTGGAGAAACCCAGGTTGTCCAGTCAGGAGGTTTAATCAAAAAGAATTCCCCTAGGCTCTGCCTCGGGGATAGTCGGTTTCAAGAAATTTTTTATTTATAACCAAAATCAAGCCAGGCTCAAGTGGGGCTTATTAGGTAACTTTGATTTTCCTTGAATAAAGTGCTTAGTAAACCGAATTTAGCTCAGATAATAACTGCCAAATCCATCCTGGATGGGGAGGTTATTGGATATTCCAGAAACGGCAGGGAGATTTTTGGCTATCATTTTGGTACAGGAAAAGTAGTGGTAAGCCTAATTGCAGGTTGCCATGCTGATGAACCAACGGGTTCAATGTTCCTAAACCATTTAACCAACTACCTTGGCTTGCTACCGAAGGATCATCCACTTATCGAGCTCTATCAATGGTATATAGTACCCTTTGCTAATCCGGACGGATCCCATAACAACCGGAATTGGTATCAGGATGCAACACAATGTTATGACTTTGGCTTGAACTTACTTGGTGCTGTAAGGGAGTTGCCAGGAGATGATGTTGAATTCGGCTTTCAATCTGATTCGGTTGCAGCATTAAGACCTGAAAATGAAGCGATTTATAAGTTTTGGCAACAATCTAACCAAAAGTTCAGCTTGCATGTTTCATTGCATGGTATGCAGGTTAGCTATGGCCCGTGGTTTCTAATTGATAAAGATTTTATTCATGAAGTTTCTGACATAATAGAATACTGTCAGTCGGATGTCAATCAATTAGGCTATCAGATGCATGATGTAGATAGAAAAGGAGAAAAAGGGTTTTTCAGATTTGAACCTGGGTTTGGTTCCAGGCCAGATAGTGGAGCCATGAGGCAGTATTTTTTGGATCGAGGAGACAAAGAGATGGCCAGTCGATTTCATGCCAGCTCAATGGAAAGCATTAGAAGTTTCAACAATTCTTGTCTTACACTGGTTACTGAAATGCCACTATTTATAGTGCCAAAAACCCACAGCGGGTTACCATGGCCTGACCCAACCCTGACCCAATGGGCTGAAAAAATGAACCAATGGAAACTGGATCTGTCCCGGGATTATAAAAGCACGGAGCAAGTAACCAAAGAAGCCCATGATCAGGGACTTAGCGCAATGCCCATTGAAGACCAAATGGACTTGCAGTGGAGCTTTATTTGGTCAGGGTTAATTCATCAATTATTACATGTGGATCATTAGTTTGATTTGAATACATTTTTCATTATTTAGCAACCCGAAAACATTAATAACAGCCTGAAAATGTTAAGTCTAAATAATAAAACTGCGGTTATTACCGGTGGAGCAAGTGGTATCGGAGCAAGTATGGTTTACAGGTTTGCCAAACAAGGTGCTCAAGTAGCTCTACTGGAAGTGGACCTGGAAAAAGCCCGGAATTATATCACTGAAATTGCTGACCCAACCTTAAAGATAAGTTGTTATCAGGTTGACGTTGCAGATCAATCTGCAGTACAACAGGTAATGGGGCAAGTGATTGCTGATCATCAATCTATAGATATATTGATCAATAATGCCGGCGTATCACATATCGGAAACCTGGATCAAACTTCATCTAAAGATTTCGACCGTGTATTCAGTGTTAATGTCAAAGGGGTTTATAATTGTTTGTTTTCGGTTATAGAACACATGAAAACACGTAACCAGGGAGTAATTTTAAATATGTCTTCGGTATCAGCTTTGGTAGGCATTTCAGATCGATTTGCCTACAGCGCAACCAAAGGAGCCATAAGAGCGATGACTTTTTCAGTAGCAAAAGATTACCTTTCACACAATATAAGGTGTAATTGTATTTCGCCTGCCAGAGTTCATACCCCTTTCGTGGATAAATACCTTGAAACAAATTACCCCGGTAGAGAAAAAGAGATTTTTCAGCAGTTGGCTGAAACTCAACCAATCGGCAGAATGGGTACCCCAGAGGAAATTGCAAATCTGGCACTGTATCTTTGTTCGGATGAAGCAGCCTTTATCACTGGCACAGATTATCCAATTGATGGAGGATTTATTAAACTCAACACATAAAATTTCTTATGAAACTAATCAGATTTGGCAATAAGGGGCAAGAGAAGCAAGGTTATCTGGATGATTCCGGAAACAGAAGGGACTTAAGTGCTTTCGGAGAAGACTTTAATCAAGATTTTTTTGGAGATGAAGGCATTCTTCGCTTGAACAAATGGCTGGAAAGTCAACAAGAATCATTACCCATAGTGGACAGTCACATACGATGGGCACCACCAGTTGCCATTCCAAGTAAGATTATCTGTGTGGGTTTAAATTACAGCGACCATGCCAAAGAGAGTGGTATGGCCATTCCAGAGGAGCCTGTTTTGTTTTTTAAGGCAAGTACTGCATTAACCGGACCATACGACCCCATAGTGATACCTCCTAAAAGTGAAAAAACTGATTGGGAAGTAGAACTTGCTTTCGTAATAGGCAAACAAGCCACACATGTTGACGAGCAGGATGCCAATTCACATGTAGCAGGCTATGCCGTAATGAACGATGTTAGTGAAAGGGCCTATCAATTAGAAGGTACAGGTCAATGGGTAAAAGGAAAAAGTTACGATACATTTGCACCATTTGGCCCCTATCTGGCAACAGCAGATGAAGTTGTCAATGCTCATAACCTCGATTTATGGTTGAAAGTAAACGATCAGGTTAAACAGCAGAGCAATACTGAACAACTAGTATTCAAAGTACCCTTTATCGTCAGTTATATTAGCCAGTTCATGACTTTGCTACCCGGTGATATCATTACTACCGGTACCCCTCCTGGTGTAGGTATGGGTTTTCGCCCTCCACAATATCTAAAAGCCGGCGATGTAGTCGAATTAGGCATTGAGGGACTAGGCAGCTCGAAGCAACTCCTTGTTAGTTACGAGTTGTGAGTTTTTGGTGGTAAGTTGAAAAGTTGATAAAGAATCTACTGGTCGTTTCCGTCTACTGGTCGTAGGATATCCTACGACCAATAACTCATTCCTGTTTAAATCGTTTTAACAGTAGGTCGAGTGATTCAAATGTTAATAAGAAAACATTTACTTTGCATTCTGTTGTTGAAACTGCTAATCAATTCAACAATTTCAGCTCAAGATAAAGTAACCTTATCCGGTTACTTATACGATGAGACCAACGGTGAAACCCTCATAGGGGCAACAATTTTTATTTCTGAACTACAAACGGGTGCAGTCTCCAATGTCTATGGCTTTTATAGTCTGACACTGCCTGCCGGGTCATATAATGTAGTATACCGGTATATAGGGTTCGAGTCCGTATCCAGAGAAATGAACCTCCAATCAAATCAGCGGGTAGACATCGAGTTAGTTAGTCAGCTGCAGTTGTTGGATGAAATTGTTATTACTGATGAAGTAGAAGACCTCAATATTTCAGGAATTCAGATGGGAACTCATGGAATGAATATCAACACCATCCAGGGTATGCCTGCTTTTATGGGAGAGGTGGATGTCCTGAAAAGCATTCAATTTCTCCCTGGGGTAAGCTCTGTTGGTGAAGGAGCTTCCGGGTTCAATGTTAGGGGAGGGGGAGTAGGTCAGAATTTGGTGCTGTTGGATGAAGCCCCTGTCTATAATTCATCGCACATGCTGGGTTTCTTTTCAGTGTTTAATCCGGATGCTGTGAAGGACATAAAACTAATTAAAGGGGGTATCCCTGCGAAATATGGAGGTCGTATTGCTTCTATTCTAGATATCAGAATGAAGGAAGGAAATAGCAAGCAGCTGGTAGTCAATGGGGGTATGGGGACGATTTTCAGTAGACTTTCAATCGAAGGCCCTATAAAAAAAGATAAAGCTTCATTTATGGTAGCTGCTCGCAGATCCTATGCCGATGCTGTGGCCAAAATTTTCACCGATGTACTGGATGATGGCGCGGCATTGAATTTCTATGACCTCACTTTAAAAACCAACTACAATATTAACAAACACAATCGCATCTATCTCTCTGGTTATTTTGGCAGGGACAAGTTTAAGTTTGATGAAAGTCAAGGATTTAACTGGGGCAATAATACCGGTACCCTCAGATGGAACCACATATTTAACCAACGCCTGTTTTCAAACTTCACCTTATTCTTTAGCGATTACGACTATGAGCTAGCCTTTGGAGATGACGAACTGGACAGGTTTGACTGGAATTCCAGAATCAGGACCTACAATTTTAAACCTGAATTCAGCTACTTCATTAATCCTGAAAATGAACTTTCATTCGGTGGGGAGCTTATCAAATATGACTTTGAACCCGCAAATGCTGTAGGAGTGAGTAATGGAGAGGTAACGGAACTTAGTGTAGAGAAAAAAAATGGATTGGAATGGGCTTTATACCTTAGCAATGATCAAAAAATTGGATCAAAGTGGCAGGCACAATATGGGCTTAGGTACTCACAATTCATGTTGGTTGGCCCTGGGGCTTATTTTGAATTTGATAACCCTGAGCCTGGAACTCGGCGAAAAGTAGTGAATACCATAAATGCAGAAAAGGGGGAAGTAATAAAGCGCTATCAAAATCTGGAACCCAGAGCATCAATTAAGTTTCAGGTATCTAGTCAATCCAGTATTAAAGCTAATTACAACCGTACCTTGCAGTACATACACCTGGTCTCCAATACTACCGCTTCTAACCCGTTGGATATATGGACACCATCAACTAATAATATTGCGCCGCAAATAGCAGACCAATGGGGATTGGGGTACTTCAGAAATTTTGGCCCGGAGAATGATATTGAAACCTCTGTTGAGTTGTACTATCGAAAATCAAGCAACCAAATTGACTATATCGATGGTGCTGATCTGCTGATCAATGAGTTTATCGAAGGAGACTTGTTAAGTGGTGATGGAAGGGCTTATGGGTTGGAGTTGTTTGTTAAAAAGAGCAAAGGTTTATTCAATGGTTGGGTGAGCTATACCCTGGCTCGTACAGAATTAAAGGTTGACGGTATTAATAACAATCAGTGGTACCCCACAAGATATGATCAAGTACATAACTTCAAAGCGGTGGTATTTTATGAGCCGGAATCCAGATGGAAGTTGTCTGCAAATTTCACCTTGCTATCGGGTACTCCTACTACCTTTCCTACCTCCCGGGTAGCAGTACAAAACTATTTGCTGCCGTTCAATTATTATGGCTCAAGAAACAACCTCAGAATTCCTGTTTTTCATCGACTCGATTTTTCAGCGACCCTGACCGGAAAGAAAAACCGTAAAGGAAAAGCACGAAAAAATGAAGATTATTGGGTTTTTAGCTTGTACAATGTTTATGGAAGACGCAATCCGTTTTCAATATACTTTGCACAGGATGAAGCACGTCCGGTAATTGGCACCCCCATTGAAACACAAGCTACCCAGGTCTCTATCATAGGCAGCATTGTTCCGGCTATTTCTTATAATTTTAGGTTCTAAAATGAAGAGATTCCATAAATTCCTGTTTTTAATAATTGTACTGATCGCATGTGAGGATCAAATCACCCCGGAACTTCGGGAAGCCCCACCAGTACTGGTTATTGATGCATTCTTAACTAATCAGGACAGTGTTCAAACCATCAGAATCACTCAATCTCAGTCTTACTTTGATAATTCACTGCTACAGGGCGTATCAGGTGCATCAGTATTAGTGTTTAATTCCAATGGGTCCATAGTTAAATTTGATGAGATTGAACAGGGACATTACCAGTGGGATCCCATGATTGATGGACCAATTGCCGGCGAGGGTGATAGCTTGACTTTGCAGGTAACTATCGGTGAGGATTTATTCCAGTCAACCAGTATAACTATGCGAGTCCCTGAAATAGACAGCATCACCTTTCGATTTGAAGAAGAGAATCTCTTTTTACCTGACAGCTACTTTGCTGAATTTTGGTCACGGGATTTGTTGGGATCTGGGGACACCTATTGGATCAAATCCTATAAAAATGGAGTCTATCTGAATCAACCAAATGAGATTAATATAGCATTTGACGCCGGGTTCAGTGAAGGTGGGAATGTAGATGGTTTAATCTTTATTCCACCCATTAGAGACTTTATTAATCCCTTTGAACAGGATGAAAATGATGAATTTATGTCTCCTTTCGAAGACGGTGATTCAGTATACGTGGAGATACATAGCATTTCCAATGAGGCTTTCTTTTTTCTTCATGAGGTAAGAATTCAAACAGATCGTCCTGGTGGATTTGCTGAGCTTTTTGCAACTCCGCTTAGCAATGTGCCCACCAATATTTTATATTTAGGAAGTAAAGAGCAAGTGGTAGTTACTGGATTTTTCAATGTAGCAGCGGTAAAGGGAGCAGGCAAGAAACTAGACATTACTCAGGTACCAAAGGGAAATTAGGCATTACAAATTACCACGGCGGCATTTGATGGAGCATTTAGCAAATTTTCCTATCTTGCTTTGTCAATAATTAATTAGTAGATAAGCATGAATAGTCCTCGTACTGCCAATTTTCGACATTTCTTTATCTGCTGTCTTTTGTTGGCATGTTCATTAATCGGTTTGGTCTCATGGCAGCATGTACAAG
>QIMC01000109.1 GCA_003232185.1 Flammeovirgaceae bacterium
GAAGCATAGCACCGCTATGGTGAGTAGTCAAAATCGAGCAAGTGCCTAGATTGCCCCAACGGGACGCCTTTGGCGTAGTCAGTTAAGGCTAGGAATAGATTTCTAGTGCATAAACCGGGTTAAACCCATATAAACATACACATTGTTAGCATTACTCCCATACGGACTACCAACATTTTGAAAGATAAAATAAACTACCTCGACACAGAGCATGCGAGGTATTAAGTTGAATTTATTTTAATATTTCGACGCATAGCGTCAGGGAATTAAACCCAATCTTCTCGTCCGTCGAGCTCCTTCATCGTAGCCGACTTCGGCGTTGACGCAAGCGAACGCGAAGGAGGATTAACCGCCTATTCTGCAGGGATAGAGATGTCTGAAACACCTCCAGAAACGATGAACTTCATTACCTCGGCACTTGATAACTTCAGGGGTTTTACCTGTTCAGCAGGCAGTAGCATCAAGTTGCCTGAGAAGTTATAGCTGTGTGGAAAATAAACTGCAACAAATCCGGGAGCCCCCAAAGAAGCCATATCTTCCTGGGTAAGGAATCCTACCCGTTTGATGGAGCCATCGGACACCATGTCTACTAATACAACTCGCTCAAATTTCTTCTGGTCTCCCACAAAAGCAGATACCAGGTCCTTTAGTGAAGTGTAAATAATGCGGACATAGGGCACTCGGACCATGATACCTTCGAAAAAGTTGAGAATGGGTTGAATCAAAAAAGAGCTACCTAAATAACCAAAAACCGTAATTGATCCAAGAATGATAAGTAGCCCCAGTCCAGGAATCTTCAGAGCAATCAATCCGTCCAGCCAACGAATGGAAATAACTATAATATAGATGGTAAGTGCTAATGGCACTACTAACAATAACCCTCTTAGAAAGTAAGTGGGTATCGAAGGAAATTTTGATTTTTTCATATATATATTTAACTAGTTGGTAAGTTAATCAGCTAATGAAGAAATTGCCAACTAATAAACGCTCCATCTAGTTTCAGGCCCTTGAGGGCTCAAATAATAAACGAAAAAATAAAATGGAAAATCTAGAGATCCAACCTAAGTCTGTTAAGATGACACATCTTTCATGGCCCATAATCTGGTGGACACTTATGTTTGCACTGGCCTATTCTGTGATAAGATATCATCTAATGGGAGGTGTTCCCTGGAAAGACTTCCCATTTTTCATACTGAACAAGGCAATCTCCTTAAGCGCCCTGATATTGCTGGCCATCAACTTTACCCTGGGCCCCTTGAAAAACCTGGGAGTAGGAATTTCCAACAGATGGATGAAATCCCGCAGACTGGTTGGCATTGTTGGTTTTATTCAGGTTTTCATTCACGTGTTCATGAGTTTTATCCTGTTCAAACCAGCTATATATCCCAAATACTTCGAAGAAGCAGGTACTATTACCCTAATGGTGGGTTTAAGTTTGCTTGGCGGGGTGCTGGGGTTTGTATTTCTATGGATGTATAATGTCAGTTTCAATTCTAATTTCAGGAATGATAAAGATTTGCTCAAATTTATTACCTCCAGAAAAGTGCTACTGATCGCCATGTTATTTACTGGCGGCCATCTTTTCTTTATTGGCATCAATGGCTGGCTGAATCCAGCCGGTTGGCACGGCGGCATGCCTCCCATTAGTCTGGTAGGATTTACCTTTTTCTTGGTTGGCTATATAATAAACCTGGCAGGACGAAAGGATAAATAGACTATTTTTTCAATTTAAACCCCTTGATTCGTACTCGTTTGGACGAGGCTTGATTTAGTAAGTCAATTTTTTCCAGAAGATATTTAAAAGAACGGTCTAACTTTTCGTTAAGGGCCCGAAGGTCTTTCTGGAATTCTCTACTCTCTAAAAGCAAACTTCGGTAATAGACAAAAGCTCTCATAATATCAATGTTAATCTCTAATGCCCTTTGAGAGGTTAATACTGATGACAGCATAGCCACACCCTGCTCTGTGAATGCCAATGGGCTAATATTGGAGTACTTTAGATTTGATAAATGAGGATAGATTTCGATCAATGCTTGCCTTTCCTCCATAGTCAACTGAAACATAAAATCCTCTGGAAACTTGCCTATGTTTCTTCTTACTTGTTGTTTTAGTCTCTTGGTCTCTGTGCCATATAGTGCTGCCAGATCTAGATCCAACATTACTCTTTGCCCCCTCAAACGAAATATAATCGATTCAAAATCCTGAATGATTAACTTATTTACTGTCATGAGAAAGCTAACTAACCTGAAGGTGGTCACATTTTGTGACCACCTTCATATCCAATTTTTCCTGAAAGTAATGGTTGACAGTGTCAATTGTAGACGGAGTACTTGTATTAAACTACCTCGACGCAGAGCGTCGGGGAATCAAACCCAATCTTCTCGTCCGCCGAGCTCCTTCGGCGTTGACGCAAGCGAATGCGAAGGAGGATTAAAAGGAAATAACCTAAATAGATATGCCAATGAAAGACATGAACGCCAACCCCATCAATCCAGTAATGAACATGGTAATACCTAATCCTTTGAGGCCATCGGGTACATTACTGTATTTTAATCTTTCACGGATTGCTGCCAGGGCGATAATCGCCAAAAACCAACCTATTCCTGATGAGAACCCATAAACAGTCGATTCAACCAGGTTGAAATCTTTCTGTACCATAAATAGTGAAGATCCCAGAATGGCACAGTTCACAGCAATAAGGGGAAGAAATATCCCCAGTGAACCATATAATGCGGGAGACAATTTTTCGATAATCATCTCCACCAACTGTACCATAGCAGCGATGATGGCAATAAACATGATAAACTGTAGAAAGCTTAAATCTACAGTATCGAATTCTGATCCCATCCAGCTGAGCGCTCCCTCCCTCAGAATGTACTCCTTGATCATCCAGTTGGCAGGTACCGTTATGGTAAGCACAAATATGACCGCCAATCCCAAACCAACGGCAGTGGAGACTTTTTTGGAAACAGCCAAATAGGAACACATACCTAGAAAATAGGCAAAAACCATATTTTCTATAAAAATTGACTTTATTCCGAGACTTATCAGTTCCATAGTTACTGCTTAATGTTCAACGTAGCCGGATTTAGTACGCTGTATCCAAATGATAATCCCCAGGATCATAAAGGCACCAATGGGTGTTACCATCAGTCCATTATTGGGGAAATTTGTAATGCCGATGGCTTCGAATACCTCAAAACCGAACAATGATCCAAAGCCAAACAATTCCCTAAAGAATGCCACAGCCAAAATGATCCATGCATAGCCGAAGCCACTTCCGAGGCCATCAAGGATCGAATCCCAGGCTTTATTGCCCATTGCAAAAGCCTCCAGCCTACCCATAATGATGCAATTGGTTATGATTAAACCCACATATACAGATAATACTTTGTACATATCGTAATAGAAGGCTTTTAGCACTTCATTTACCAGGGTCACCAGAGTTGCAATAATTGCCAGTTGTACAATAATCCGTACTCTATTAGGTATCAAGTCACGAATAACAGAGATAATAAGATTTGAGAAGACTATAACAAACAATACCGCAATAGACATAACCAAGGTCGGTTCCATCTTAAGGGTAATAGCAAGTGCAGAACAAATTCCAAGTACTTGTATGGTGATGGGGTTGTCGTCATTGAGGGGATCGGTAACGAATTTACGTCTCCTTTTCGACAATAGCCCTTCACTTGACTCAGACTTAACTATCGGTTGATCTAAAGTTTCAATAGCCATATAAGATTCGTACTAAGATGAGATCTTTTTTAAATAATTTTGATAATACTCCAGGTAATTTAAAAGCATATTGTTCACTCCCCTGGCGGTAATCGTTGCCCCGGCCAAACCATCCACATGGTGATCGTCCATCATTTTAAGCGCATTTCCCTCTCCCTTCAACATGGTGACTGAGACCAAATTGCCTCCAGCATCGTATACTTTTCGTCCAACAAACCTGGATTGTATCTCGCCCTCGGAGATTC
Source organism: Flammeovirgaceae bacterium (assembly GCA_003232185.1). GTDB lineage: Bacteria > Bacteroidota > Bacteroidia > Cytophagales > Cyclobacteriaceae > SZUA-3. The sequence continues at coordinate 3,984 of QIMC01000109.1, forward strand.
TGGCACCTAAACCCGGAGTTTCTCCTTTATGGTCAAATACCACTCCTTTAATAGTATTGAGATTCTTGTCCAATGCTATGTAACCCCAAATTGCATCCCAAAGACCACTGCCATAGATTGGCAATATATAGGCTTCGACCTCATTATTACTTCCTTTATACAGAAAGACCGGATAAAGCCGATCTTCCGGGGCAAGCTTAAAATTCTTTGCTACTGAGATATTTTCAGCAATCAACGAATCTCCCGATTCATCAGTCTCCACTACATCACCATTGATATTCACCACCAATGATTCTATTTTGTTAGCATATATATCCAGCACATCGTCAGTTTCCTTTAGCTCAACCACTGCGCCTAGTATACTTTTCTTAGTGTCTAACTCCACCTGGATCTTTTGTCTTGGGGCTAAACCAACTGAAGTAACCGATAGCAAACCACCCAAAATGATGGTGGTTATAATAGAAAACACGATGATATAGGTGTTAGATTGTCGCACGTTTCAACCTCCTGTTTTTGTTTGCCTGAACCACATAATAATCAATTAGGGGAGCAAATACATTCATTAATAATACTGCCAACATAATACCTTCAGGATAGGCTGGGTTAAACACCCGTATTATTACCGTAAGTACTCCTATTAATAACCCGTAAATCCACTTCCCCGTTTCAGTGTGGGTAGCAGTTACCGGATCGGTAGCCATAAATACTGCACCAAAGGCCACCCCTCCGATCACCAGATGATAGTGAGATGGCAATAACATAAATTCATTCAGTCCCATAAGGTTGAATATATAGCCCATAAACAACGCCCCACCAAATACACTAACGATAATTTTCCAGCTACCAACACCTGTAAGTATCAATATCGCCGCTCCAATAAGGACCATAAGGGTAGATGTCTCTCCTATCGATCCTGGAATTGCACCAAGAAAAAGATTCTTGAAGTCGTATAAATTGGCGTACCAACTGTCTCCAAGCGAGGCCAAAACTGTACTGGTACCAGCTACTGAGCTATCGTAAGCCAAAGCCAGGGCGGTTGCACCTGAATAACCCTCCACCGGGCTGGCATCTCCCAGATAAGTCCAGACATCACCTGACATCTGTGCCGGATAAGAAAAATATAAAAATGCCCGTGCGGTCATTGCCACGTTGAGTACATTCATTCCTGTACCCCCAAAAGCCTCTTTGGCAATGACTACCGCAAATATCGTTCCCAGAGCAATCTGCCACAAGGGGATAGTAGGCGGAAGAATAAGTGGTACCAGCATCCCTGTAACCAGGAATCCCTCATTAATTGGGTGTTTTCTAATTACCGCAAAAATCGCTTCTGCTATACCTCCAGCAGCATAGGATACCAGAACCATAGGTAATACTACAAAAGACCCAACGTACATTTTCTGGAAAAATGTAGCCACCTGCCCAATAGCTATGTAGTGCTGATGACCCACATTCCAAATCCCAAAAACCAGACATGGAGTCATAGCGATGACCACCGTCATCATTAATCGTTTGAGGTCAATCGGATCCTTTACCTGTACACCTTTTGAGCCAGTGGTAAAGGGGGGAGTGAACAGAAAGGTTTCAGCCATGTCGAATAAGTAATGAAACCTTTCATACTTACCTCCTCTCTGAAACATAGGTTTCTGCCGCTCCAATAAATCTTTTATCTGCTTCATTTAACTTTTTAGCATCAAATCAATACCCTCTCTTAAAATTGATTGTATGGGGTGTTTGGATACATCAATAAATTCACAAAGTGCAAGATCTTCCTCCACTACCTCATAAATCCCCAGTGCTTCCATCTCGTCGTAATCCTCTGCCATGATGGCCTTTATCAAATGAGTAGGAAGAATATCCATTGGAGTTACTTGCTCGAAAACACCCGTCTGTACAAATGCCCTTTCTTCACCCCCTGTATTGGTATCCAATTCAAACTTCTCATTTTGTTTGAGAAATGACACCAGGCCCCAGGCCCTATGAAAACTCAATTTTGAAGTTGGCTTAAGCCAACCCATAAATTCAGAATGATCCCCTTCTGTCAGCACGGTAATCAAATGATCATAAAACCCAATAAATCCATCCGAGGCAATCTTTTCTCCGGTCAGTGCATTTCCAGAAACAAAGCGTACATTTTGATGTGAAAGGTTGTTTTCAATAAACTTATCGATACAAGCTCCGTCATAGGTCCGGTAGTATCTTGGTTTTTTTACAGGGGGCCCGGCCACAGCAATTATCTTACTGGCATCGTAAATGCCCTCCAGGAATAATTTTCCGATTTGCTTCACCCCATATGGGCATACGGTCCATGCAACTTCGTTTTTATTAATTGGATCCAGGTGGTGAATCTGCACACCAACATTACCATATGGATGAGGTCCTGAAAATTTATTTACCTGCACACCGGTCACCGAGCCAAACAATGTGCTCACTTCGGCATTGGAATCTAAGTTAAGATGTACTTTCCCTCGAGTCAGTTTCTGCAGCATATCCAGACCTGCCTGAAAATATTGGCTCTGACCTTTTAACAGGAAATCAAATTCAGGTGAAAGTGGGTGAGAATCAAATGCGGAAATGAATATAGCTTTTGGTTTGTCTTTAGGTTTCGCAATCACCCCATAAGGCCTTTGCTTGAATCTGGGCCAAATGCCACTGATCAGTAAATGTTTGATAATTTCATCCCTGCTTAAGCTGTTTAAATCCGAACTGGAGTACCTATGGAATTCAAAGTATTCGATCTGCTTATCTGCAAGGATCTTAATCTCCAAAAGTTTCCTCTTTTCCCCTCTTCTGATCTCTAGCACTTCTCCGCTTACAGGTGCAGTAAACATGACATCCGGATGAGTTTTATCAAACATCAATGGTGCCCCTGCTTTAACTACATCTCCTTCCCCAACCAGAAGTTTGGGGCGTTCAATACCTTGGAAATCCGTGGGCTTTAGGGCGAAGATACTCGGCGAAAGTGAGTCAACGATTTCCAGCTTGGCAGCACCAGCTAATTTTACGTTGAATCCTTTCTTTAGCTTTACATATTTCGACATTTGGTAGTTCCCTTAGTCCTAATTGTAGGATAAAATCGAGGCAAAAATAATGAATTTTTAATGAAATATAACCATTAACATAATGAATTTTTAATGAAATATAACCATTAACCCGTTTTATGCATAAGACTTCGTAATGAGCGTCTTAAATGGCTGCTAGGTAGGCACTCGCGCAGATTTTTGCAACGGAAACATAGCACCGTTATGGTGAGTAGGAAAAATCGAGCAAGCGTCTAGATTGTAGTCAGTTAAGACTCGTAATAGATTTCTAGTGCATAAACCGGGTTAAACTATTTTATTAAAAAATAATTGAAATCTTACTGAAATCAGCCCTTAATCACCGGGTATTGGGGCTAATCGGACGTCAAATTGTTCGAGTTGCATTAGCCACATGGGTGTGGAAGTGGCACCACAGATTCCTACTGAATTGCAAGATCCAAACCAGGAGATATCCAGTTCAGCTTTATTTTCCACGAAATAACTTCTGGCATTATGCTCCTTGCACACATTGTAGAGCGCCTTACCGTTTGAACTCTTCTTGCCACTAACGAATACTATCACATCATGTATGGCGGAGAATTGAATCAGGTGCGGCTCACGATTTGATACTTGACGACAAATACTGTCATTTGCCTTGAAATCTATTGCTTCCAGGCATCCATTAGCCAGTTGGATGCGCTCTTGGATCAACTGCTTGAGGTGGTAGAATCCTTTAGTACTTTTGGTGGTTTGACTGAACAGAGTAATCGGCTTAGTGAAATCAATTAGCTCCAGGTCTTTTTCTTCCATTACTACAATTGCTTTCTGGTTGGTCTGACCGGTAAGACCCAATACTTCCGCATGTCCCTTTTTACCATAGATGACTATTTGACCTGATTGCAATTCAACTTTATCAAAAGCATGTTTTACCCGGTTTTGTAACTTGAGTACCACCGGACAAGAGGCATCAATTAATTCCAAATTATTCTGCATAGCCGTTCGGTAGGTTTCAGGGGGTTCGCCATGTGCCCTGATTAATACCCGGGAATTTTTCAGAGTAGCCAACTCATTCCGGTCTATAATTACCAAACCTTTCTTTGTCAACCGCTCTACTTCCATGTCATTGTGCACAATATCTCCCAGGCAATAGAGTACATCTCCATCCAGTAATTCATCTTCTGCCATCTGAATAGCAAATTCAACTCCAAAACAATAACCGGAATTTTGATCAATTACTACATTCATACTTGTTTCACTTTATGGTGATTTTTTGATTGATGAAGCTTAAGCATAGCACTAGTGGCCAGGTTCAACACCTCTTCTACCTGTTCTGAAAAAGTCAAATGTGTAGTATCAATAAGATGCGCATCCGGAGCCTGTTTTAGGGGGCCAACGGATCTGGAAGTATCCAATCTGTCTCTTTTACTAAGATTACGAATTACGGTTTCTAAATTGACCAGCTGACCCCTTTGAAGTAACTCTGCTTGCCTGCGTGCAGCCCTAATTTCCAGATCTGCAACTATAAACACCTTCAACTCGGCTTCAGGGAATACCACGGTGCCAATATCACGACCATCCACTACCACACCCTTTCTTTTACCGAATTTCTGTTGTTGAGTTACCAATTTTTCTCTTACCTGTGGTAATGCACTAACTTCACTCACCTTTTCAGTAACAAACATTTCCCTGATCTCCTTAGATACGTTAACACCATTGAGATATATTTCGCTTTCCTGTTGCCGGATTGCATGTTCAAATCCCAGTTCTATATTATTGAGGGATTTACTGACCTGCCTGGGGTCAGTCAGCTTTATGTAATTATTTAGGAAATACAGGGTAACCGCCCGATACATGGCACCCGTATCAATATAAGTATATCCCAGTAGATGAGCTACCGCGGTAGCTGTAGTACTTTTACCGCATGCAGAGAAACCATCTATCGCTATAACAATCTTTTCCATTGACCTCAAATAAGTATTGTACAGAAATTTAGCAATTCTTTTGAGGGCAAGGAATAGGCTTACCTTTCTTAATGGTTTTCTGGTTGGACTTACAAGCTGTAAAGCCTATTCCTGCTATTAATATCAATAGTACAAAACGGGTGATATTCTTCATTAGTATGTTATTACGCGGCGCAAATTTACAAAAAAACTGCCCCTACTTATAGGATGTAATGAACAAATATTAGCTTTAACCCGGATTATGCACTAGAAATCTATTCCGAGCCCTAACTGACTACAATCTAGGCACTTGCTCGATTTTTCCTTCTCACCATAACGGTGCTATGTTTCCGTTGCAAAAACCTGTGCGAGTGCCTATATTACAGCCATTTAAGGCGCTCACTACGAAGTCTAATGCATAATCCGGGTTTAAACCATGGAATCATTTGAAATAGAAGGCCAATTAGTGGATATAGATGCTGGTTCCATCTATCCCGTATCTGTCTCTGTGGAACAAGGAAAAATTAACCATATACGTAAATTAGCTGCCAGCAATGGTCCTTTTCTGGTTCCCGGTTTTATTGATGCCCATGTACACATTGAAAGCTCAATGCTCATTCCATCGGAATTCGCCCGACTGGCAGTAGTACATGGCACGGTAGCTACCGTTTCCGACCCTCACGAAATCGGTAATGTACTTGGAGTCCAGGGAGTATATTTCATGATTGAGAATAGTAAAAAAGTAAACTTCAAATGCTACTTTGGGGCTCCTTCCTGTGTGCCGGCGACTCCATTTGAGACCTCTGGGGCAACTATTGACAGTATCGATATTGATTTGTTGTTGTCAAACCCTGACATTAAATATCTGGCTGAGATGATGAACTGGCCTGGTGTTTTAAATGCAGACAAAGAAGTTATTCGAAAGATTCAGATAGCACATCGACTCCAAAAGCCGGTAGATGGCCATGCACCTGGTTTGAGGGGAAATCAAGCCAGTTTATATGCATCTGCAGGAATTTCTACTGATCATGAATGTTTCACCTTAGATGAAGCAAAGGAGAAGTTAGCTTGTGGCATGCACATCATTATTAGAGAAGGAAGTGCGGCAAGAAATTTTGATGCGTTAATTCCACTTTTGCCGGAATACCAGGATAAGGTAATGTTTTGTTCTGATGATAAACACCCCGACAGCTTGCTTAACGGACACATCAATAAATTGGTTACTCAGGCAGTTGCAACTGGCATTGATCCATTAGTTGCACTAAATGTTGCTTGCCAAAATCCAGTACGACACTATGGACTGGAGGTAGGGTTATTAAAAGAAGGTGACCTTGCAGATTTCCTGGTGATTCGCGATCTTAAAGAATTCGAAGTTCTTAAGACCTACATTAACGGAATACTTGTAAGCAAATTTGGTAAAAGCCTGATACCATCAATTAAATCTGAGTACTCCAACAACTTTCATGTTGATCTAAAAAAGCAGAGTGAATTTAAGCTCAAGGCTTTGGGTAAAACTGCCCGGGTAATGGTGGCAGAAGACGGCCAGTTGGTCACCACTGAAAAGATATTACCCATAAAAATAGTAGACGGTTTGGCCGTATCTGATACGGAATCTGATATTCTTAAAATTGTGGTGGTAAATCGGTACCAGGATTCGCCGCCTGCCATTGCTTTTATAAAAAATATTGGCCTCAAGCATGGGGCCATCGCCTCTTCAGTAGCACATGACTCCCACAACATTATAGCCGTAGGTGTGGATGATCATAGTATATGTATGGCCGTCAATGAAATTATAACTCATGAAGGAGGAATTACCGCTGTTTCCGGTTTGCGAAGGGAAACACTGCCGCTACCGGTGGCCGGGTTGATGTCGCCAAACGATGGGTATTGGGTCGCGGAAAGGTATACGACTGTGGATGCGATGGCTAAATTATTGGGTAGTAAGTTGGAAGCTCCTTTTATGACCCTGTCATTTATGGCACTGTTGGTAATTCCTGAACTTAAGTTGAGCGACCGTGGGCTATTTAACGGCAGTTCTTTTGAATTTGTGTCTCTTTTTCAAGAATAAACTACCTCGACGCGGAGCATACGAGGTATTAAGTTGAATTTATTTTAATATTTCGACGCAAAGCGTCAGGGAAATAAAAAAATTTCTTGAAACCGACTATCCCCGAGGCAGAGCCATAGGGGTATTTCGCCGGCTTCATTTTGGTCTTAGGACCAAAAACCGAAATTTTGTATTTTACCTCACCCGGAACTGCGAAAAGCAGTTCCGACCTCTCCCAAGGAGAGGGGGAATTCTTTTTGATTAAACCCAATCTTCTCGTCCGCCGAGCTCCTTCGTCGTAGCCGACTTCGGCGTTGACGCAAGCGAACGCGAAGGAGGATTAACCTTTAATATCAGCATCTGTGCTCATTTGGAAGCCAATTTTCATCCCACGCACTGTAAACAGATTCTCGTGTTGTTTTTGCTTCAAAGTAATAGATTTGATATCGGGATAATTCGGCCCTATCAAATCTTTATCCATTGCTTCAGCCATAGACTTTTCCAAAATAAGCCTAAGCCAATCGTCGGTGATCAAGTTATTTTCCAGGTCTTGAAACAGGAAATTCAATTGGCCGGTACCTTCAACAAAAAAATGATTTTCTTTATTTAAAAGCAGTCGGGCCACCAGATATCCTGGATCTCCCAATCGATTATACTTAATGGAGTCAGACAAAAAATTATATATAGTAATCTGACCAAAGTACTTCCTGCCAGGCTCGCTGGTGATGTATGGGCTTTGCATTACTGGAAAATCGTCCTTGAATGTAATCACATTTGATTGCATGTGAATCACCAAGGTGTCGCCACCAAACTTGATACTGAACTCAAAATCTCCAGTTTCCTGAAACTCAACTAAAATGGAGTCGTCAATCTCTTTTAACTTCTCTGCTAGTTCACCTATTAATCGCTTTCCCTCATTTTTCATGGTACTGAATACCTGCTGAAGATTACGGTAAACCAATTGTTTAATGCTTGCCTTATCTTTTAGTTGCTGCAGAATATATTGTAGGGCATCTTTTTCAAAGTCCATGATTATGAGGTATTATTTTGACGGGATGAATTTAATTAATTATAACTTATTAAACCCATCGGTGGTTCTGTTCGTACACTTTGGTGTAAGCTAAACTTAATCAATGAAACACAAGCATCGAAAAATGGAAGATGTGCTGAAGGATCTTGGAAAAAAAATAGATCAAATGATCGAAAGTTCTCAACTTTCCAAAACTGAATGGAAGAGGGAAATTGATCAAAGGGTTGAGGAGGCGAAAAAAAATATCGATACCCTGGAAAATAGCGCCAAAGAAGTACTAGGTGATAAGGAACGATGGAAAGAAGTTGAGAATAGAGTACGCACTGCCACCAAGGAGTTTTGTAATGCAGTAGAAACTGCGTTTAGTATGAAGAAGCCTTAGGACTTCAACTGATTAGGACGAAATGCTCAATACATCAAATAGTTAATGGTCAATCGGACAGACCAGGTTTTGATCTCAATAAAATCGTCCGAGGGTTTGCCATAGGTAAAATTAATTTCGGGGCTCCAATGCCGGGCAAATTCGTAACCCCCGCCTATGCCCAATCCAAAACCTAAACTATTACTGGCATCAGGCTCGAAAGGTGTGGCCCAATTGGCAAATCCAAGGACAGCATTCAGATATAGAGAGGGTGCATCCTCATTTAGATAGTAGCTTCCACCCAGTCCGGCCACAGAGTTTGTAGTCAGTGCATCTAATCCATCTATTTTAAACCAGGCCACTTGCGAGCTCCAGTAAAGAGCAACCTGATCGGTTGGCGCATACCCGATCTTAAAATTGCTGGCAAACGCCAACGAATTATCAGAGATTCCGAATCCAAAATCATACGAATTCGTGCTGGGGCCCACCCCGAGACCAAGAATAAACCCTTTACGCTCATTATTTTGTGCCAAAATATCACTGGATGTAAAAAGCGCCACTAAAAATATCAAATAAATTTTCATCCCATCACTATTATAAAAATGACTAATTGATCATTTATCGGTTGGTTAAAGGCTGCTGACTTGAGCCAGAGATGAAATAAGCATGCCCAACGCAAGGGAAAACGCTAATGCTCCTCCAACAATTCCTATGGTCTGCCTTGTTCTTAGTTTCTTTATTTGTTGATCATAGCAGGTAGAAGCATCATCTTTGATATTTTCATCGCTATAGGGATTATTACCTCCGTCTTTAGATTTAAAATATTTATAGGCATAGATCTTGGCCTTGAAACAGGTATCATCCAACGGGCCCTTTTCTTTGATCTTGTATTTCCTGCCGGACTTGAGGTGAAAAGTAAACAGCTTACCGCTACTATTGGTAAACGCCAAAATTTCTTTTTTGGGGATGATTTTACTTTCGTTATTAACGGAGAAAGTTGCTACCGGCGCTTTAGCCTTAATCTTCAGATCAGTATAGGTTAGAGTACTTCCATCTTCCAGAAATATTTGATTTTG
>QIMC01000393.1 GCA_003232185.1 Flammeovirgaceae bacterium
ACAGGATACTGATTCTGAATTGTTATTCTACAATTTCATTGGATTAAAAAGGTAACATAATGACAAGTGACCGGTTAACGGGTGAATTTCAGGGCTTACATCTTCCAAGAGAAGTGATGGACAAAGTTTATTCAAAGAATGCCAGAAAGTGGCTGAAGATGTTTATTATAAATTTATGAGCAGAGAACACAAATATATCATTGAGATGAAGTGGACAGGAAACCTGGGTCAGGGTACCGAATCCTCTGAGGCCTATAAAAGGTATCATGAAATCAAAAAAGAAACCGGGGATGTAATACTAGGCTCTTCTGATCCGGCCTTAAAAGGGGACCCGGAAAGATATAACCCTGAAGAGTTATTGCTGTCAACATTATCTTCTTGTCATATGCTGATGTACTTGCACCTATGCACTGTGCATAAGATTACAGTAACTGAATATATAGATCGACCGGAAGGAACCATGGTGGAAGATGAAAGAGGTAGTGGTCGTTTTACTTTAGCCACACTAAAACCTGTAATAAAAATAATGGAAGCAGAAAAAATAAAAACTGCAATTGAATTGCACCATCAGTCCCATGAATATTGCTTCATAGCCAATTCAGTGAATTTTGAGGTTAATGTTGAACCAAAAATAGACTTGGCTTCCTGGTGATAACATTTATGATGGTTCAATATTCATACCTTTAGATATGCCAATTGGAGATTATGAACTACAGGTCGGAATTGTAGACTGACAATCGCATGAACCTAAAATACAGTTAGCTATTGAAGGAAGGGACGTTGAAGGATGGTATACAATCAGTAAAGTCACCATCGATAAATAGTTTTTAAGAGTATAAGACGGAATTTTTGAAAGTTAGAACATGAATAACACGCTCATTACTTATTGTTTTGCCCTCGGCTTGATTTCTTGTGATGCTCAGATCGCCCCACTTGAACCAAAGGATACTACCAAATCCTTCTCAAAATCCTATCAGCCCCCTGTTTTCATCAATGACCAAAGGAGTGAGCGGATCAAAGAAATAGCTCCGGCTTTACAGCAATTGATGGAGAAACATGCGGCCAGTCGAAATATACCCGGGATTGCTTACGGCATCGTGGTGGACGATGAGCTGGTATTGGCATCTGGAACCGGTCAGATTAACCTTGAGAAGGAGCTTCCCGCTACTATAAACTCTTCATTTCGCATTGCTTCAATGACCAAGAGTTTTACTGCCATGGCCATATTGAAATTACAGGAAGAAGGAAAACTGTCACTAACTGATCCGGTGACCGATTACATACCGGAGATGTCCAATCTGACTTATCTTACAAAGGATGCTCCTACTATTGATATAGAAAATCTATTAACCATGACCTCCGGATTTCCGGAAGATAACCCCTGGGGTGATCGACAACTTGATGAATCGGATCAAATGCTTATTGACTTAATCGCAGAAGGCGTATTCTTTTCCAACGCATCATCTTATAAATTTGAATACAGCAACCTGGGTTTTGCCCTGTTGGGTAATATTGTTACCAGGGTTTCCGGTAAACCTTACCAGGAATACATACGGGATCATATTTTTCATCCTTTGGGTATGAAAAATACTTACTGGGAATACACCAATATTCCCGAAGGTCAACTGGTGCTTGGCTATCGCTGGGAAGATGAGCAATGGAAGTTAGAACCAATACTTCATGATGGTTCTTTCGGTGCTATGGGTGGATTGATAACTTCCATTGAAGACTTTAGCAAATACGTCAGCTTTCAACTTTCAGCCTGGCCTCCCAGGAGTGAACATGAAACTGGCCCGGTCTCCAGAAGTGCACTTAGAGAAATGCAAACACCACAATATAGTAGATTGAATGCAAAAGATACTAACAGCAATGGCGATCCTTGTGCCACTATGTCGGGGTACGGCTATGGTTTGGGAATCACCCGAGACTGCGAAGGAAGAATCCGTGTTTCACATGGGGGGGCATTACCTGGTTTTGGCAGCAACTATATCTTTTACCCTGAATATGGGGTAGGTATTATGGCTTTTGGCAACCTGACTTACACCGGCCCCTTGCCTTTTAAGGAGATCAAAAAATTGCTTTTTGATAGTGTCGGGTTACAGGCTCGCCAGCTTCCTGTTTCTGATATTTTAATGGAGCGACAACAGCAGGTAGCACAGCTAATTCAGAGCTGGAACCCTGGTTTGGAGGCTGAAATACTGGCAGATAATTTCTATTTGGATAAGTCCAGAGACCACCGTAGGTCGGATATTCAGAGCGTTTTTGACGCTGCGGGAGAGGTAGAAAGTATTGGCGAGATAGAACCTTATAATCAGCTCAGAGGGAGATTTGACCTAGCCACATCCAATGGCTTAATCAAAGTGTTTTTTACTCTCACCCCTGAAAAAATACCAAAAGTACAGCAACTTGAGCTCTGGTTTGAAGAAAGCTCGGAATAATGCGCCTAACCATGGAGGTTACTGGACATGGCTTTAATCAACTTAAAAAACAATCACATCATGAAAATTAGAAATAGCAAAATCCATTCAAAAGTATGTTTGATCGCAGCACTATTATTAGGGCTTATTTCTGGCCCGATTCAGAGTCAGGAAGCTGCAATAACCAAAGAATATGTTCACCAGCTTTTAGAAGAGGTGTCGAATTGGGGGCGCTGGGGGCAAGATGATGAACTAGGTACCTTAAATCTTATTGGGCCGCAGCAGAGAATAGCGGCAGCAAACCTGGTAAAAGACGGCGAATCAATTTCCATGGCATTTAACCTTGCCAAAGAAACAACCCCAATGAACCAAAATCCTTTAGAGCACAATTTACAAGTCCTAGAATTCGCCGGAGACACCTGGGCTGTAGATAACTATTCAATCAACTATCACGGGTTTGCGCATTCTCATATTGATGCACTATGTCATATTTTCTATCAAGGAAAAATGTACAATGGTTTTTCTCAAGAACTAGTAAAGCCTACTGGTGCGGAAAAATTGGGGATTCATAACATGAGTAAAGGGATTATTAGCCGCGGGTTGCTGGTAGACCTGCCCTGGTTGAGAGGTGTTCCATATTTAGAGCCAGGAACGGCCATTCTGCCGGAAGACCTGAATGACTGGGAGAAAAAAACTGGGATCCGGGTAGGCAGTGGAGATGTTTTGTTGATCAGAACAGGGCGATGGGCTAAGCAGGCTGAGGGGTCATGGAATTTCACTGAGGCGGCAGCAGGTCTACATCCTTCTGTGGTAAAATGGCTCCGCGAAAGAGATGTAGCAGTTCTGGGGTGCGATGGGGTAAGCGATCGATATCCTTCCGGACTGGAGGTTTCACAAAGTCCCATACATTTTCTGGTCCTGTATGGCCTGGGTATGCCTATTCTGGATAACCTTGACCTGGAAGAACTTTCGGTTGAAGCTAGACAACGTAATCGGTATGAGTTTTTATTTGTGGCCGCGCCACTTCGGGTCGAGGGCGGTACTGGCTCACCATTAAACCCAATCGCCATATTTTAGTATTTTCACACAGGATAATTTTACATATTAAATTCAAAGACTTGATGGTAATATCTATCTTAGCGGTATGAAAATAGCACTAACCATATTAATTCTTGGTGTTTTTATTCCTGGAATTTGTCAGGAAACAAAACTCAATTTAGCTTCCGATATTTGGCCGCCTTTTACAAATATTGAGCCCCATCGTTCTTTTGCTACAGATCTGGTTAATGAAGCCCTTGGCCGTGCGGGAATTACCGCCAATACTGAAGTCTTAGAGTTCGAAGAGGTGATCCGGGATATTCAACAGGGCAAATACGATGGAAGTGCTGCGTTGTGGTACAGCCAGGACAGAGATGAATTCTTACTATATTCTGCACCCTATTTACAAAACCAGTTGATCGTAGTAGGTCGAAAAGGAGCGGATGTCAGCATGACTTCATTTTCCGACTTGAAAGGTAAAAGGGTGGCAGTAGTAGGAAATTATGCCTATGGTACTGAGGTGGATGATGCCGGCGATGTAGTACTAGTGTCGGGGCACAACGACCAGGAAAATTTAGAGCGATTGATAAAAGAAGAAGTAGACTATATGTTGGTGGACAGACTATTGATACAATATCTAATTACTCATCAAAAAGAAGAGGTAACCAAATATCTTCAGGTTGGAACTAAATATCTGTTTAAACGTTCGCTTCATTTCGCCATAAGAAAAGACCTGCCTGGGGCGGAATCCATCATCGAGCGATTCAATCAAGGAATAATAAAGATGGTCATGGATGGAAGTTACAACCGAATACTGCAAGTTAATTGGATACGAGCTGATGTTGATGGAGATGGTAAATTAGAAATGGTACCTAGTGGGATCCATGCCGGAATGGCTGCACCAACCAGTAGTTACGATGTTTGGTTTCAGAATACTTCGTCACCTCCGTTAAATGATCGTTATTATATCGAGGGTCAAATTTATCAGGGGTGGGACACTGTGCCACCAGAGTATAAAGTACAACCGATAGTAAGTGACGTTCAAGAGGACTTTAAACTACTGAAATTTAGCTTCTAGAAATATTGCCTTTGTCTACCGGTATCCACTTGGTTTCAGGGGGTAACCAGAAATAAAAGATCCAGTTGGATGGACAACTAATATGTTTCTTCGGCAAGATTTGAGGTACGCAGAAAGCCAGGCGTTAGTGCCTTAAGAGCATAACTAAATCTGCCACGCAGGCCGGCTTTCACAATGTGATTGAAAGTACTGATGGGTAGTTTGCGGATGATCTGGTGGGCAAGTTCCACTTTCTTACCCGGGCCCCGTAATCTAAATTGTGTGGCTTGAGTGGGTCCATACATCAAATGAATCCAAAGTCGCGGGTGCCTAAGCAGGTACCAAAACAATGGAGGGTTACATCCAATGATACCGGCCAAATCATACATGTACCAGTGATAATCCACCAGACTTCTAATGCGTTCAGCATTTCCTTCAAATTGTTCACGGTATTTTTTAAAGTCTGCCGTAGCTGTTTGCTTCATCTGATCCGGGTCTGGCAATTGTTTTCCACCGGCAAAGATCATGGAACAATACCGTGCCTGCATTTCCATAATGGGAAATTGACTGCCGAAACCTGGTCGTGCCCAGCCAATCCAGGCCAGAGTGTCTCCCAGGTCAGGGTGGAACATATGCTTATACATTGCACGTGGGTCACAATTTTGGAATTGTTTGGGCATAAAAGCGGTATGATTGCGATAGCCGGTGCAAAAGACCACTGCATCAATATTTTCAAGAGTTACACCATCAACTGTGTTGAGGGTACGGCCGCCATCTAACACCTCAACTATGTCTTCAACCACCTGGCAGCCATGATGGGCAATCGCTTGCGGTAAAGCCAGCGTTTTGGTGCCGTAAATGCCCCAAATTCCCCAACGGGCGCGGACCCGGTCATTGAGGTCGGCCAAGGCATCGAATACCGGATCTTGTCGGGCGCGTTCAAGTTTTAGGACAAAGGGGCTCAAGTGGGCCCCAAACTCGCGAGGAAGGTCCCATATGCCACGGTGAGTAGAAACGTCTGCCGCATGCCCACCCCGTTCACGAGGAACTACCCAACCGGTGGATTCCCTCAGGCTAATAAAACATTGTTCAGCTACCTGGGAAATTTCTAAGGCTACATCAGATCCGGATTCACCACCGCCCACTACCAGTACCCGCTTCCCTTCAAAGGGCTCAGCATTTAGATAATCTTTAGAATGAGACACCGAGACATCGATGAGGGAATCCCTCCATTCCGGAAACCGTGGGATGCGGTTGTTGCCGATGGCCAGGATCAGCCGACTGCATTGAAGCTGTTCACTGGAATCCAGGGTTACTTCCCATCCAGATTGGTCTAAGGGTGCTACTGAGATTACTTTGACCCCCAATCGTATGTGCTCCAGACAGCCAAAGTGTTTAGCATACTCCGTCCAGTAGTGAACGGCTTCATCTTTAGTCCAAAAGTGGTGACATTTGTTATCGCCTACCCAGAAGTCAGAAAACATGCTAAAGGTAACAGAGGAGGTAAGAACCAAGCTATCGTAGCTCTTCGAGAATGTCCCGCCAAGTTTGTCCGATTGTTCCAGGCATAACACCTCACCAATGTCATGCTCCAGAAGTTCCTTGGTACTTACAATGCCTGCGGGGCCGGCTCCGATTACAATGCAATCGATCATAGTACTAATTATGGTCAAGAAGTAATGGGATGTTGAATTCTGTTACTTCTAAAAGTACAACATAAATCTAAAATTCTGTTTAATGGTAAAGGTTTAAAGAAAAAGTAGAGGCCAGGAGCAGTGTCGGTTTTGGAAATAGCTGCCGCTTCATTTTTTGGTCTGTAAAAAAACTCTTATTTTGTAGTCATCTCAACTGGGGTTATAGGAATCAATCAATCAAACAACATCTAACTAAATAAGAGCAGTCATGTCTTTAAGAATAATTGGTGCAGGGTTCCCAAGAACCGGAACGAACAGTTTAAAAAGATCACTGGAAATGTTGGGGGTCACGAAATGTTATCATATGAAAACCCTCCTGACAAATCCTGACCAACTTCCCTTATGGCTGCAATTGGAAGAAACCGGTACTACTGACTGGGATACTCTTTATGATGGATTTCAAGGATCTGTTGATTTTCCATGTTATCCCTTTTATAAAGAACATCTTAAACGCTATCCCGATGCTAAGGTGATACTCACAGTAAGAGACTTTGATTCCTGGTACAAGAGTGTAAAAAGCACCATTTGGACAGCAGGTCCTCAAAACTTGGGCCAGAAGCTAATGATGTTAGGTCGAATGCTTACCAATCCACGGGTTAAAAAAGTGATTTTTTGTATAAAATTCGTAAAGCGCATGTTATGGGGAAAACAGTTTCAGGGACGGTTTGAAGACGCTGCTTATACAGAAGAAATATTCAATAAGCATATTGAGGAAGTTAAAGCAAATGTTCCAG
This sequence comes from Flammeovirgaceae bacterium, assembly GCA_003232185.1. Classification (GTDB taxonomy): domain Bacteria; phylum Bacteroidota; class Bacteroidia; order Cytophagales; family Cyclobacteriaceae; genus SZUA-3. Next base: position 6,941 of record QIMC01000393.1, read on the forward strand.
CTGATCGACTATTAATCTATGATGTTCGGGATGGCTGGGGTCCATTATGCGAGTTTCTCAAGGTGCCAGTACCTGCCGAATCCCTGCCTCATCTAAATAAAAGAGAAAACTTCAAAACCATGTTACAAGGTCTGATCAAGACCGGAAATATGGAGCATAGAAGATCTCAGATCTCAGACATAAGACCTGTGATTTACAATCCCCTTAAAATTGGAGAAAAATAATAAGTATGACTGAACAGGGTGTTCCCTGGTTCAGGTTAGATCCTGTGTGGGAGGGGGGAGAAGAAATAATAGCACAGGGATTGCCCAGTGACCAGGTTTCACCAATCTGGCAATTATTACTTTTAGCGGATGGATCACCTACCAGGCATTTACAGCTTTTAACCGGTGAATCGATTGAAGTAGATATCATTGACATGTCTCCTATCGGAATGAGTGCC
>QIMC01000440.1 GCA_003232185.1 Flammeovirgaceae bacterium
CAGGGTCCCCACTTGGAAGACAATATTATTTTGGAATATGGAACCCCCAGGACAGCGGTATTTGCCCATATGGACTCTGTAGGGTATACTGTTGGGTACCATAATCAATTGATTCCAATAGGGAGTCCTCAGATAACTGGAAAAACAAAACTTATGGGAGTGGATCATCTGGGACCCGTTATCTGCAACGCAGTTTGTTCGGAAGATGGTGATGTAACTTATGAGTTTGGCAGGGCGATTGGCAGGGGCACAGATCTGGTTTTTCAAGTTGATTTCATTGAGGATACGGAGTTTGTACAGTCCTGCTATCTTGATAATCGGCTGGGAATTTACAATGCACTGAATCTAGCATCTGTGATAGAGCATGGGTTGATTGTATTTACCTGCAGGGAGGAGCACGGAGGAGGTGCCATTCCATTGTTATCCAAATTCATTTATGAAAAATACGGATTGCATCAATCGTTAATCTCAGACATAACCTGGGTTACCTCTGGAATTGAACACGGCAAGGGCGTGGCCATCTCATTAAGAGATGCCGGAATTCCAAGAAAAAGGTTTATATCCAAAATACTCAGTTTGGCATCAGAATGTGGGGTAGATTACCAATTAGAAGTTGAATCCTCCGGGTCCAGTGATGCCCGGGAGCTACAAGCCAGCCCCTACCCCATTGATTGGTGTTTTATAGGAGCACCAGAATCCAATGTGCATAGTCCACAGGAAAAAGTCCATAAGCAGGACATCTACAGCATGTTGAAGTTATATGAATACTTAATCGCCCATTTGTAAATTACCTTTACTTCTGTTGGTATGCAGGTGTGCATTCTTTTTATTTAATCCCTATATTTGCCAGCCATATAGACCTGGGAATTCCTAAAATCATGATAGTCCACGGCAAAGAATTTGAGACATACATCAATTACCAAAGAGTTTCAGAAAGAATTAATGAAATCGCTGAGCGTATCAATATCGACTATGCTGATAAAACCCCGCTCTTTATCGGAGTGTTGAACGGGGTTTTTATGTTTGCTGCCGACCTGTTGAAAGAAATCTCACTACCGGTTGAGATATCATTTGTTAAATTTTCCTCTTATAAGGATACCACCAGCACTGGCAATATTAGGAAACTCATTGGGCTTCGGGAAAATATAAAAGACCTGGACATCATCATTATGGAAGATATAATAGATACAGGTAACACCATCGCCCATGTGATTGAGATGTTACAGGAATTCGAGCCAAGGTCTGTGGAAATTGCCACTTTACTATTAAAACCAGACGTTTTTAAAAAGAACATTCCTTTGAAGTATGTTGGATTCAGTATCCCAAACAAGTTTGTGATAGGATATGGCCTGGATTACAACGGACTGGGCAGGAATTTAAAAGACATTTACCAATTGAAGGATTTATAAGCGCCTCTGTGCAATGCAAAAACAACTAAATATCGTACTTTTTGGACCACCTGGTGCAGGAAAAGGCACCCAAAGTGAAGGCATAATAAATCGGTACCACCTGACCCACATCTCTACCGGAGATCTTTTTAGAAAGCATCTGGGAGAGGGAACTGCACTGGGTCAGGAGGCGCAAAAATACATGGATCACGGGAAGTTGGTTCCCGATAAAATTGTTATCGGTATGGTTGAAGAAAAAATCAGCACCACTCCGGATACCAATGGATTCATTTTCGATGGTTTCCCCAGAACTGTTCATCAAGCCAAGGCCCTTGACCAGTTGTTAGAATCCATTAAGGTATCAATAACAGTGATGATCTCATTAGAGGTACCAGAAGAGGAACTTAAAACACGATTGCGCCTTAGGGCAAAAACCTCTGGAAGAACCGATGATCAGGATGACGGAAAAATCCTCACCAGAATCAATGAGTATAGGGAGAAAACCCTTCCTGTAGCCTCTTATTATGATCAACAGGATAAGCTGGTTGGCATTAATGGAGTTGGCTCCATAGATAAGATCTTCGACATGGTTTGCGAAGTACTCGATCCCAAATTTGAATTGACATAAAATAATCTTGCTGTGGCGTCTTCCAATTTTATAGATCATGTAAAATTGTGTACCCGATCCGGTGCAGGCGGAGCGGGATCTGTCCATTTCAGAAGAGAAAAGCATGTCCCTAAAGGTGGACCAGATGGTGGGGATGGAGGACGAGGAGGTCATATTCTGTTGGAGGGCAATCAGCAATTGTGGACCTTGCTACACTTGCGATTTCAGAAACATGTAGTTGCTGGAAACGGGGCTCCAGGAGGAGGAAGTGGAAAATCAGGCGCTCAGGGTAATGACATCATTCTTCAGGTTCCATTAGGAACACTGGCTAAGTCAGTAGAGACCGGCGCATTAATTGCAGAAGTTACTGAATCAGGAAAACCTCAAATAATTGCCTCAGGAGGTCGTGGCGGTCAGGGTAATGTACATTTTAAAACGTCCACTAATCAGTCTCCTAGATATGCTCAGCCTGGAGAACCTGGTATAGAAGATTGGATCGTCCTGGAGTTAAAGTTACTGGCTGATGTCGGTTTAGTGGGATTTCCGAATGCCGGAAAGTCTACCTTACTGTCAACACTTTCTGCCGCCAAGCCAGAAATCGCGGATTACCCTTTTACTACTTTGGTGCCAAATTTAGGAGTGGTAGCTTATCGGGATCATCGATCATTTGTGATGGCTGATATTCCTGGGATAATTGAAGGGGCTTCAGAAGGCAAAGGCCTGGGGCTTCGATTTCTAAGACATATTGAGCGAAACAGTGTTTTGCTATTTACCATACCAGCAGATTCCCCTGACATAATGAATGAATTCAGGGTGTTGCTGCAAGAACTCGAACGGTATAACCCAGAACTTTTGGATAAAAGACGCCTGCTGGCAATTACTAAATGCGATCTCCTGGATGAAGAACTTCGTTCAGCGATTACTGAAGAACTGTCACTAAATATACCGTATGTCTTTATTTCTTCAGTGATAAATCAAGGATTAGACCAGTTAAAGGACAAAATATGGAAATCTCTGCACTAAGATCCCTTATGAAAAGTGTCAATTTGTCATAATTTGAGGTTTGGCAATAAAATTGTGCTAGGAAAGAGAGAACCGTTGCGTTACATGAAAAAATGAAAGAAGAATCAATTGAAGGTGCCAAGACACCAAACCCTACAGATAATGCAGAAGAGAAATCAGAGCAGCCTCAATCCGAGGTTGACAAACTTGAGGAAGACAAACTTGAGGAAGAGTCTGTAGAGGAACTGGAAGAGGAGCAATCGGAAGCAGAAAAACTAGCGATAGAGTTGAGTCAGGCCAAAGACAAATATTTAAGATTATACTCTGAGTTTGAGAATTTTCGTCGTAGAACTGCCAAGGAAAGGCTGGAAATGATTGGTTCGGCAAGTGCAGAATTGATGACTGATTTATTACCTATTCTGGATGATTTTGAAAGGGCCAGGGGAGCTGCTGAGAATATAGAATCAAATGTTGAGTTAGAGGGAATGAACCTTATTTATCAAAAACTCTCTAAACTATTAAAGAGTAAAGGCCTTGAACCAATGGAGAAACTGGAAGGTAAAAGTTTCGATGCTGAAGTACATGAAGCAATTTCGCAAATACCCGCTCCCAAGAAAAAGCTAAAAAACCGAATTATTCATGTAGTAGAGAAAGGGTACTATCTTAACCTAAAAGTGATACGTTACGCAAAAGTTGTAATTGGGACCTGAGAAAATGGCTAAAAGAGATTATTACGAAATACTGGGTGTTGACAAATCGGCAAGCGAGACCGAGATAAAAAAGGCATATCGGAAGGTTGCTATCAAGTTCCATCCTGACAAAAACCCGGACGATCCTTCAGCAGAAGATAAATTCAAAGAAGCTGCTGAGGCTTATGAAATATTAAAAAATCCAGAAAAAAAGCAGCGATATGACCGCTTTGGCCATCAGGGAATGAATGGCAGAGGGTTTAGTGGAGGAGGTATGTCCATGGATGACATATTTAGTCAATTTGGAGATATTTTTGAAGGAGGAAGTCCATTTGATAGCTTTTTTGGTGGAGGTCAAACCAGAGGAAGGAAAGGATCTAACCTGAGGATAAAACTAAAACTTAACCTTGATGAGATTGCTAACGGCGTAACCAAGAAGATAAAAGTTGCCCGATTGGTAGCGGCCCATGGAGTCACGTTTAAAAGCTGTTCTACCTGTAGAGGATCTGGACAGGTAAGAAAGGTAGTCAACACCATGTTGGGACAAATGATGAGTACCAACACCTGTCCTAGCTGTCATGGGTCTGGGAATATTCTTGATAACCGGCCGGCCGGTGTTGATAGCTCCGGTTTAGAACCAAAGGAAGAAGTAATCGAAATTAAGGTTCCGGCAGGGGTTGGGGATGGCATGCAGCTGAGTATGTCTGGAAAAGGAAATGAAGCTCCCATGGGTGGTGTGGCCGGCGATCTCTTAATTCTAATTGAAGAAAAAGAAAATGAGCTGCTCAAACGCGATGGCAATAATGTCATTTTTGATCTATATGTAAATTTTGTTGATGCCGCATTGGGAACCTCTCTGGAGGTCCCTACCATTAATGGCAAAGTAAAAATTAAACTTGAATCCGGAACTCAAAGTGGCAAGATCTTAAGACTTAGAGGAAAAGGAATCAAAGACCTGAACGGATACGATAAAGGTGATCAATTAATTCACGTCAATGTCTGGACTCCGAAAAGCCTGACACCCGAAGAACGGGAGATCTTGGAAAAACTACGGAGTTCTTCCAATTTCAAACCAAACCCTGGCAAATACGATAAAAGCTTCTTTGATAGAATGAAAGAATTCTTCTAAGATTTCCTTTTATTCTTTTATCCAGAAAGCCAGCGTAAGATATATTCTTTATTTTTCCTTACATGTGGCAACTCTTACCAGCCCTTTCCGTATGGAATAGACATGTGGAGGATATTACTGTTGGGGCTAATTGGCCTAATGGAGCTCAGTTCCTATGGCCAAATTAAAAAGTATTATACGGTTGAAAATAGTGATTCCTTCGATAGAGTAGACCTAACTTTATCTGGTGGATCTGGCACCTGCTATATTCGCCCAACACCAAATAACAATCCTGTCAACATTTACGGTAAATCTGAATCAAAGGTTTTGAGCCCCGATTGCAAATCGATTTTAAAGAATCGAATACAACTTGTAAATGTGAATTTTGTCGAGGTCGAAACAAATGAGTCCTCCACCAAAAAGAACGTTGCCTTCAATTTGTTCAACAGTAACAATGGAGGTAGTGATAATCAGTGGCATGTATACTTGTCCAAGAAAAAACCCATTAAATTGAATCTGAACTACGGTATGGGAAATGCGTATGTAGATCTATCTGGAATGTCGGTTGAGAATCTACATATAGCTACAGGAAGTGCTAATGTTAATGTTGGTTTCATTTCGGGGCAATACAACCAACAGGAAATGGACACTTTCTGTATTAAAGTGGATTTGGGTGAGCTTGAAGCCAGACAAGTAGCCTTATCCAAAGCCAAAGTCATTATTGCAGATGTAGGTTTCGGATCACTCTATCTCGATTTCACCAATAAAAGCTTGGTCAAAAGCACTGTCATTGCCACAGTGGGTGCCGGTAATCTCATTGTAAATGCCAATGAGTCGATGAACCCCATGATTATTTACATTCGCAATAGCCCGCTTTGCCGAATCCAGATACCTCAAACTTTTTCAAAAATTCGCGAAAATGTCTACGTCAGTAGCCAATATGATCAAGATGCCGAAAACCTAATCACTTTTAATATTGACGTGACCATGGGTAATATCATTTTTAAAACTTTTTAGCACCCTCCGCCTCTTCTAGGCTTCCAAAACTTTATATTTACTAAAACGGAAGATTTTTGTACCTGCTCGAAGCACAGAATATTAGTAAGAGTTATGCTGATCATCAGGCATTAACCAATGTCAGCTTAGAAATTCCCAAGCAATCCATTTTTGGACTACTTGGCCCTAATGGAGCTGGCAAAACTACTCTTATTCGAATTTTCACTTCCATACTTCAAGCAGATTCCGGAACTATACTCTTAAATGGTGAAAAACTGGAAAGGAATCATATGCAAAACATAGGATACCTTCCAGAAGAAAGAGGGTTGTATAAAAAGATGAGAGTAGGAGAGCAACTCCTTTATCTGGCCAGGTTAAAAGGGTTGGACCGTTCCCTGGCCATTGATCGAATCAAGCATTGGCTAAAGAGGTTGGACATGTTGGATTGGAGTGGCAAGAATATTGAGGACCTATCCAAAGGGATGCAACAAAAGATACAATTTATAGCAACGGTACTGCATGAACCCCAATTACTAATACTAGATGAACCATTCTCCGGATTTGATCCGATAAATGTGAATATTATTAAAGACGAAATATTGAATTTAAGGGATGCCGGCTCAACAGTTATATTCTCTACTCACCGTATGGAGTCAGTGGAAAGCTTATGCGATCGCATTGCACTTATAAATAATAGCAAGAAGATTCTTGATGGCAACAAGAAAGATATTAAGTATCAGTATCGCACCAATCGATTCCAAATTGACCATGTCGGCCCCTTACAAGATTTAAACGAGGTTTATAAAATTATTGAAAGTGAAACCATGGATGACAATTGGTTTCACTCCGTAATTCAGATTCCTGAAGATCATAACCCGAACCAGCTATTGAAAGAATTGATCGTCCAAACTGAGATTCATAAATTTACTGAAATCATACCAAGTATGAACGAAATATTTATTTCCAAGGTAAGTGAACAAGCATGAAAAAGATCTTTCTGGTAGTAAAGAGAGAATACATAACCAGGGTTCGCAAGCGATCCTTCATCGTAATGACACTACTTACTCCAATCCTAATGGCAGGTTTGATCGGTGGACTGCTTTGGGTGGCCATGGCTGAAAAAGAGGAACAAAAAGTGGTTGCTGTTATTGACGATAGCGGATTATTTCAAGGGAAATTTCAAAATACAGATGGCATTAGTTTTACATACCTAAAAGATGATATTGAGACAGCCAAATCAAACTTTAATCATTTGGGTCCAGATGGTTTGTT
>QIMC01000425.1 GCA_003232185.1 Flammeovirgaceae bacterium
TAGGGGGAGATGCAAAAATTGCACTTTCCCCTGCTATGAATCTCGATCTCACCGTTAACCCGGATTTTTCACAGGTTGAAGTTGATCAACAGGTAACCAATCTTGATCGATTTGAAATCTTTTTCCCTGAGCGACGCCAATTTTTCCTGGAAAATGCTGACTTGTTTGCCTCCTTTGGATCCGATGGGGCCAGGCCTTTTTTTTCGCGGCGAATCGGAATAACCAGTGATACTACCACCGGAACCAACATTATGAATGAACTCTATTTTGGCGCCAGGGTGAGTGGGAATATTGACAATAAATGGAGGTTGGGTGTGATGACCATTCAGGCATCGGAAGAAGAAGACATCTCATTGCCATCGATCAATTATACAATTGCTTCCGTGCAGCGCCGGATAGGAGAACGATCGAATATTTCAGCTATTGTGGTGAGCAAGCAAGCCTTTCAGGATTCCATCGGCGGTGAATTTCAAATGAAACCATCCATCTGGAACCGCACGTTAGGCATTGACCTGAACCTTGCCACACCCGATAACAAATGGAGTGGCAAAGGATATTATCACCGCTCATTCGACGAGCAAGGACTTGATTCAACTTATTCCATGGGAGCAGGTGTCAACTACCAAACATATCGCTGGGAAGCACGCACAGATTTCAGATCCATAGGGGCTAATTTTAATCCGGATGTTGGCTTTGTACGGAGAACGGATTTCAATCAGATCCGTGGCACCATATATCATAATTTTTACCCGTCGAAAGGAAGTATTCAGTCACATGCGCCAGGATTCGATGTCGATGTTATCAGAAGTAATAGCTATGGGCTCACCGATTGGGACCTTAACCTGTTATACCGGATCAATTTTATAAACAATGCCAGGTTCAGCATGCGGTTACGCAGACAATATACCTATCTGTTTGAACCTTTTGATCCAAGTGGTACTGGCGGCCCGGAACTGCCCGAAAACACCGACTATGGTTACAATTTCGTAGTTGCCCGCTTCAACTCTGATCAACGGAAGTCTTTCTTTTATGAACTAAGCACCCGCTCAGGTGAATACTTCAACGGTACTCTATTGAACCTGGAAGGGACTTTGTCCTATCGACATTCAAAGAAAGTTACAGCTGCCATGAATTTTGCCCTCAATAGAATTCGGCTGCCTGACCCATACAACGATGCAAATCTGTTTTTGATTGGGCCAAAAATTGATATTACATTTACCCGAAATATATTCTGGACGACCTTCATTCAGTACAATAACCAGATAAGTAATGTAAATATCAACACCCGTTTGCAATGGCGGTATAAAGCCGTATCAGACATTTTTCTGGTGTATACGGACAACTATTTAGCGGGAGAGGATGGTAGAATTGTCGATTTCAACCAACCTAAGTCAAGGGCACTTGTATTCAAACTAACCTATTGGTTGAATTTATGAGGAATCTCCTAAGATGAATACATATTTTACAATGCACTATTTAGGCCTATGTCAACCTATAACCCATAATCACCTAAATCACTCTCAACATCAATGTCATTCAGAGTTTCTATTAAACGACAACTTAATCCAATTCGCTGCAAATCATCAATCGTTTCTGTCGCTACCGAATCTGTACCCCAATTCTTGTTCTGGAATAACTCCTCTCTCATTTTCTTCATGCCCAATAAGTAATAACCTCCATCTCTGCTTGGTCCAAGAACAGCATCGTGGGTACTTAGTGTCTGAAAGCCGCTCATTATGATTTCAGGGGTAAGCTCATAACAATCACTGCCAATAATGCAGATGTCATTGTGACCTGATTCAAATCCCCAATCAAAGGCGGATTGCATTCTCTCACCCAGATCTCCCGGGCTCTGTAACTGCTTTAAATAAGTAGAATTGTCCCACAGGTCACCGGTATCCACCGAATCGGAGTAGAAGACAGCTCTCTCTACCGGCAAGTTGTTGGTAACTTTTGCCGTGTATTCAAGTAACTTCAGATAGACTTTTAGTGCCCGCTCATCTCCAAGGGTGGCTGCCAATCGAGTCTTTACTTTGCCAAGCACAGGATTTTTAACGAAAATTATCAAAAGAGCATTAGTCATATACCCTGATCCCTTTTTTCAGGTACTTGCCCCAAACCCGATTGTAAACATGGACAGAATCAGTTGGTTGGTTTTCACTATTTACTACCGGATGTCCGTAATTTTTCCAGTAGAATAACCCTCCATAAAGATTGTAAACATCTTGAAAACCTAGCTCGTTCATTTTTTCTCCAATTCGCTCACTTCGATAGCCTACGCTACAATATACCACCACGGTAGATGACTTCGAAAGGTGCACGATATTTTCAGGGTTAAATGTTTCATAATCTATTAGTTCAGCTCCCATCAAATGGCTTACCTTGTATTCTTCAGGACTTCGAATATCCAACAGCACAAGTTGTTTTCCGGATTGCTGCCAGTGCTCAAGCTGTTCGGGCTGGATTAAAGGAACGGTGTGTAGGTACAGGCTTTCAAGTTTTTTTTCCAAACTTTGTTGTCCACAGGCTGGGAAAAAGATAAAGTTACCTATTAAATAAAGTAAGCAATGAGGTTTCATCCTATGTTAAACCAAATTAGGAGTATTTTTGTTCCGTTGATGGTGTTCTCTTATCAAATCCCAAATTATGGCAACCACCAGCAATAAGTATTCAGCAGCAACAAGATAAATATTTTCATTGAATCCGGTTTCGGAATACCCCGAGTAGCTTACAATTATCAAAATCGACCAGACCAATGGGGATTTATAGTCAGTAAATACAGCCAGTGCCACTAATGGGGTAATATACCAAGGGTGCACAGTAGTAGACATTAACAAATACACCATTAAAGCATAAACCATGGCTTTTGGCCAACTGAAAGAACCGTGTGTGTACCAGGAAATCAACCAAATGATCAATAGAGTAATTAGCGCCAGGTACTTTCCTGCCTCCTGAATAATATTGTATCCTTTTACTGCAAATCCGACTTCCCGGACCAAATAATATATACTGGCGTTGAACTCGAACTTTTGAAAATAAAGGGACAGGCTGGAACGCATGTTTTCTATAAGCTCAGGGCTCCAAATGGTGAGAAAAAATCCGATAACCAGTATTATACAAAGAACCCAATAGCCGATTACTCTCTTCCATGGCATCCTGAAAATCAAAAGAGGAAGGAAGATCAACGGAATCAATTTAACCGCTATGCTGGCTGCCAAAGCACCAGCCGACCACTTCCATTTATTTATCTGGAAACAATAAATTGCCAGTAACAGAAAAAAGATCATGATCGCCTCAAAGTGAAGATTGCCGGTCAGTTCTATGATCACCAGGGGATTCCATGCATACAAAAGGGCCTTGTTTGCCGACAGTCCATAGACTTTCAATATCCGTACCATCAGGATGATGGAGCCTAGTTCTGCTAGAATGATGAACAACCGAATGACCACCAGGTTACCAATAATACTTTCCGGGAACAACTTTGCCCCAATCACAAATATCCATTGGGCAATCGGAGGGTATATAGTAAAATAGTCCTTGGAGTTCATCCCTTGGTAAAGTTGCTGGTTAATTAACAGCTGGCTGAACTTTGGGTCTTTCATCAGATCAGATGGAGTCTCAGTAAATGGGCTCAGTCCTTGACTGAGTAGCCGTCCGTCCCAGATGAATCTGTAGAAATCATCACTAAGTTCAGGAACCGCCAACAACAGTGATAATCTTAGCAATACAGCTGCTGCCAGGGCCCAAACTAATATTTGTTCACTATTCAACCGGACTACCAACCAATAGATAAATGATAATACCCCAAAAAATAAAAGTACTGATAGGAAATTCTGGCGACTGGTTTGATAGAGTAGGAGATGGTAGCTAACCAGGGAGAGCAGAAAGGCAGCAATTAGCCAGTAAGTTTGGTGGTGTTGCCCGCCTTTAGGTAGTGTCAAGTCAAGGCTAAACCTACGGTTAATCCAGGGTGTATTTTGAGCCATCTCTGAGTTAAAAAATCATGCCATAGCTGTGCCTCCGCCAAAGCTATGGCGACATGCGGAATGGTTATGCAAATATTTTTTGCCTTGAACTGACCCAAAATCTACTTCCGCCTTACCTGTCATTTAACCTTTGACTTGACACTGGCATACTTTACCGTTTTCACGGTTTGATAAAAAACACTGGCAAAACCCAAACAGAACATTACATGAAACACCAACAGCCCAAGATCACCAAGGTATATGCCTGCTATAATTCCAAAGGCAAAATAAAGGCTTAATAAGCCTTCCAGCCAGGTACTAAAAGTAATTTGATGGTTGATATAGATGTTCTTTCTTAAATGATCATTTGAATGCCTGATGCCAAATTTTGGAGTTCGAACAAATGGTGATTTAAATCCGAAAAAACCTTCTAACACGGCAATGGTATTGTGTAAAGAAAGCCCCATTGAGATCGTTAGAAATGAGGGAAACATCCGAATAAAATATCGTTGTGGATTATCGGGGTTGACTTTTTTGTTGGCCACCCAATAAAAGTAAGTGATAGAGAGAAAACCAAGCAGAAAAATACTGCCCAGATTGAACACCTTGTTAAACTCAGGATAGGCATTTTTTATGAACAGCATAGGAATGCTTAATAATGCCGCTGCCAACAGGCACACAAAGACAGAACTGTTGAACAGGTGAAAAAAGGCATGTAATTTCTTAGTAAAGCTCCAGCCGGACCAGAGGATCAGCCTAAGATTTTTCTTTGCTGTCTCAGCAGCACCCTTATTCCATCTGAACTGCTGGGATTTTACTGCCGGCATGAGCACCGGTAATTCAGCAGGAGCTACTACATCTTCCAGATATTTAAATTTCCATCCTTGTAATTGAGCCCGATAACTTAGGTCAAGGTCTTCAGTTAATGTGTCAGCGGACCAGCCACCGGATTGTTCAATGCATGACTTTCTCCAAACTCCTGCAGTTCCGTTAAAATTAATAAGACTGCCGGCATTGCTTCTGCCCGTTTGCTCAATTGAAAAATGAGCATCCAGCCCGAACGCCTGAAGTCGGGTGAGCATTGAGTAATCCTTATTTACGTGCCCCCATCGGGTTTGGACCATTCCTGTTTTTGCTTCCTGGAATGGAGGCAATGTTTTTAAGAGAAAGTCAGGCTGTGGTAAAAAGTCTGCATCGAAAATTGCCAGAAACTCTCCTTTGGCTATTTTAAGCCCATATTGTAGGGCGCCAGCTTTGAATCCGGTTCGGTCATTTCGCCTTATATGTACTACATCCAGCCCCTGGGTCTTAAGAACCTGAACCTTTTCAGAGATCAATTTGGTGGTTTCATCATCTGAGTCATCAAGGATTTGTATTTCTAATTTCTCAATTGGGTAATTGAATTTTGCTACCGCATCAATTAATCGATCAACCACATATAATTCATTGAATATTGGAAGCTGTACCGTTACTCTAGGGGCATCTGATAAATCCAACGATAGATTTTCAGAGGAGATATTTTTCCTTTTGCGATAATGCCAGGTAAGATGTAACTGGCTCAGACTAAAAAGAAAAATGTACAGCAAAGCAGCCGTATATAAAAATGCAACAACGTATTCCATTATAAAAACTTAAAAATCGTCCACAGGATTTTATAACCTGCCATTATTGTTCCCTTAACTGTTCCTGAAATTTTAGATTTTCCGGTTCGTACTCGGTAGTTAACAGGAACCTCCATATATCTTAAATGATTTTTTATGGCTTTTAGTTGCATTTCAACCGTCCAGCCATAAGTTTTATCCTGCATATTCAATGCCACCAGGCTACTGTATCGGATGGCCCTGAAAGGTCCCAAGTCTGTGAAATTTGCACCGTACAGAAATTTTAGTAATGTAGTAGCCAGCCAGTTCCCGAAAACCTGCGGTATGGTCATGGATCCTCTCGCCCGTTTACCCAATGTTCGGCTTCCAATTACCAAATCGTGCGTTCCTCTGGCTATTGGTTCCACCAACAAGGGGAGCTGTTCCGGATAATCGGAATAGTCTGCATCGAGGAATACCACAACATCAGGTTCTGTACCTGGCTCTGAAAGATAGCTTATTCCTTTTAAGCAGGCATTACCATAACCTCTTTGAGGTTCATTTAAAACGGTAGCACCAAGCGCTTTTGCGGTTGTTTCAGTCCGGTCAGTGGAAGCATTATTTACCACTATAACTTCAGAGACCAGATCTTTAGGTATATCCCCAATCACCTTTCCCACAGCATTTTCTTCATTAAATGCAGGTATAACTACTTTGACTATAATTGTTCCCAATAATGTTTGTAAATCCTTAAACCCGATTTATGCACTAGAAATCTATTGCGAGCCTTAACTGACTAAAATCTAGACACTTGCTCGATTATTCCTACTCATCATAACGGTGCTATGCTTCCGTTGCAAAAATCTGCGCGAGTGCCTATCTAACAGCCATTTAAGACGCTCATTACGAAGTCTAATGCATAAACCGGGTTAAATTAACAATAATTACCAGCTATAAATGTCCCTGTCAAGACAAATAAAGTCTATACAAACTTCATTTCTTTACTTCAAAACTATCATTTCCAATGAGTATGGGCTCGTTTATCCGGCCCTTGGTTGAGGCATTTTCCAGGTTTAGTACACCTCTAGGACATACTGCGGAGCAGATACCACATCCCACACAGGATGAACGTACAATGTTTTGTCCACGCTGGGCATACCATCTTACATCGATGCCCATTTCACAATGAGTTGAACAGTTTCCACAGGATATACATTGTCCACCATTGGTGGTGATGCGGAAGCGGGATTTGAAGCGTTGTACTATTCCCAAATAGGCCGCCAATGGACAGCCGAATCTGCACCAAACCCGATTACCCATCAACGGGTAAAATCCGGTGCCTACCACACCTGCAAAACCGGCACCTATCCAGGCCCCGTAGGTTTCACGAATGCCATAAGTATTTATGCCAAAAATTTCTGAGCTGCCTGTCCAGTAGGTATAAAGTACACCCGCTGTCAT
>QIMC01000045.1 GCA_003232185.1 Flammeovirgaceae bacterium
TTGTTAAGTCTTCCAATTCCAATACCAGTGTGACTTTCAGCCCCCATTTTGGATCCGAAAGGCCGAGAATTACAAAATCAGCATGGATACCAACAGACTTTAACACTTTGGATACCTTAGGAGTTAAAGTTGAAGGGTGAATTTTATAACCTCCGCTGTTGATTACCCGATCCAGTCGACCCAGCCATTTGAATTTTCCAGTACCGACCAATTCAACCAGGTCATTGGTAACCACCGCTTCATTGTTGGTTATTGCACCACTAACTACCAGACAACCTCGTTCATCCTGAGAAAGTGCTATCCCTGGTAAAATATGGAAATGTAATTGCTTTTCAGGGCCATTTAGCCGCCTCAAGGCAAAATGTGAAACAGTTTCAGTCATCCCAAATGTTTGAAATATTGGATTGGAGAATTGATCCAGTTTAGATTCCAATAAGGAATCTAAAGAACCACCTCCAATTATGATCACTTTACAACGGGAGAGAAAATTCCGGCCTGATTTCGATGCCAGTAAAGCACGTAGTTGGAGAGGAATCAATGCTACAAAATCAATACCGGGTAAACCCTGAATTGGTGGCTCAGTGGCCGGTTCAACTATATACAGGGCCATTTCAAGTTCCATAGCCCGAACCAGCATCATTTTGCCCCCTATATGTTCAATTGAAATGCACATCAATCCCTTATACGCTTTAGTTAAGGCCAATGCATTGATGGTCATTTTTGCACTCAGCTTCAACTGATGGCAGTTGAGTAAAATGGTTTTGGGTTTTCCGGTGCTGCCTGAAGTTTTTACTGGAAACTCCTGTTTTCCCGATAAATAAGCTCTGCAATATTCCAGTGCAGAGCTGAAATATGCATTTGATACGGAGGGTTTGGAATGGGTTAGGTCTTTATAAGAAACATATTGCCCGCTGAAATGTAACCCACTCACTTGCTGTTATGGAAATTTAGGAAATTTATCGAAATCAGGGTCTCGCTTTTCCAGGAAAGCATTTTTCCCTTCCTGGGCCTCGTCCATTAGATAGTACATTAAGGTAGCATCACCGGCCAATTCCATTATACCGGTTTGGCCATCTAATTCTGCATTGAGACCTCTCTTTATCATGCGTATTGCCATGGGGCTTCGTTTTATAATGGTTTTGCACCAGTCGATGGTGGTGGCTTCCAATTCCTTCAAGGGTACTACTTTGTTGACCATTCCCATGCTTTCAGCTTCCAACGCCGTGTATTGCTCACACAAAAACCAGATTTCCCTGGCCTTTTTCTGTCCAACGTGTCGGGCTAAATAACTGGATCCGAATCCAGCATCAAAACTTCCAACTTTGGGGCCCGTTTGACCAAAAATTGCATTATCAGATGCAATGGTAAGATCACAAACAACGTGCAATACATGACCGCCTCCGATTGCATATCCGTTTACCATAGCGATTACCGGTTTGGGCAGGGCACGAATACGTTTTTGCAGATCCAGTACGTTGAGGCGGGGTACGCCATCTTTATCGATATATCCACCTTTACCTTTGATGTTTTGATCCCCTCCACTACAGAAAGCTTTGTCGCCGGTACCGGTAAAAATCACTACCCGTACATCTGACCGCTCCCTGCAGATATCCATAGCTTCAATCATTTCGACATTGGTTTCAGGTCGAAATGCATTATAAACTTCCGGTCGATCGATGGTTATCTTGGCTATCCCCTGATAAAAATCAAAGTTTATGTCAGTAAATTGTTTTATGGTTTGCCAGTTGACTTTACTCATAACTGTTTTTAAAGCTTGCTTTTAACTCTTGATATATATCACCCATGTGGTTGGGGAATTTAACCTCTAATATACAGGCCTGGTCATAGGGCTCAAATAATTGGCTCAGGTTTTTTGTCAGGTCTTCAGCATTGTTACAATATAAATATTTCATGCCGAAATCCTGTGCAAAATTGACAGCGGATAAGCTTTGGGTGGTTACGAACAACTCTTCTAGTTCTGGTTGCTTCCTGGGCCCATCCAATAATCTAAAAATACCACCCCCATGATTGTTCAGTAACACTATTTTTAAATTCGGTATTTTATATTGGTGCCAAAATGCATTGCGATCGTAAAACAACGCCATATCTCCAGTTATTAATAAATGCTGTTTCCCGTTGGTAAGTGCATGTCCAACTGCAGTACTGGTACAACCATCAATTCCACTGGTTCCCCGGTTCGCAGATATTTCAATGATTTCAGGGGCAATGCCAATCAAGTCCGCCCATCGAACCGGAGTGCTATTGGCCACATGCAAGTGGACTTTCTTTGCTGCTTTAAGTACTATATCTACGGCCTGTAGTTCACAGAATTGTTGGATTTTAACAAATGAATTGATTTGTTCACAGGCTCTGGACTCTTCTGTTTGCCAGCGCTGATACCATGCAGATTCAGGTACTGATGGGACTACATCGCTTAGCTGGCTGAAAAATGCACCAGGATCCATTGGAATAATTTCTGACAAATTTTGAAATGTGTCCGTGGGAAATTCAGTGTCCTGGATGTGCCAGTGATTAGATGGCGGATATCTTCTCAAAAATAGTTTAAGGTTTTTGGAAACCAGATTGCCGCCAAAAGAGATCAACAGGTCAGGATGCAGTTCTTCAAGCCGGCTGTCCTCTTGCCCAAGAATAACCTCAGAGTGCCTAACTGTATTAGTCATCCGGTGCAAATTAGAAACCACATCTCCCAATACCGGCACTTTCGTATGGGACTGTATGTGCGTCAGGGCAGCTACAAGAGTAGAGGAATAGGGGTTTTGTCCCCCCACTATCAAAATCTTGTTTGCACCGGCCCATTGATCCTTTAAGCAACTCCAATGTTTCTGACTAAGGGTTTTATTGGTTTGCCTGAATTTTATTATCGGGACCTTGCTATTATAATCCCATGACTGATCTGATGGGTACAGTGGCTCCCGAAGCGGTACATTTATGTGAACGGGTCCCGGGACTCCTGTACTTGAGGAAATTATGGCTTCATTTACTATTCGGTGAATCTGCCACCTGGCATCCTTATGATCCGGAGACACCGGCAGTTCGAAGCTTTTTTTTACATGATTTTCAAAGACATTTCTTTGTCTGATGGCTTGACCATCATTTTGATCGATCCACTCCGGAGGACGGTCAGCGGTGAACACCAGCAATGGGATGTGCTGATAAAAGGCCTCAGATATTGCCGGGCCAAAATTAAGAGCAGCGGTACCAGAAGTGCAAAGCAAAATTATCGGATGTTTTACACTTTGTGCCATGCCTAAGGCAACATATCCGGCTACACGCTCATCGCTGATCAGGTGATGACTGAATTTTGGATGCCTGCTGAAAGCCAGAGTTAAAGGAGCATTCCTGGAACCAGGAGACAGTACCAATCTATTTACTCCTTGTTGGGCGCATATTTCAGCAATATCGAGAATGGTTTGTGAAATGCTCAAGGCTTTTGGTTTTAGAGGTCCAGCACATCAATTAATGTGTCACACTTAAGTTGGGTTTCGACCCACTCGTTTTGGGCAATTGAATCTTCTGTTACCCCAGCCCCGGCATATAGAGTAGCGTACTCAGATGCTACTTGCATACAACGAAGATTCACGAACAGGTGTGTTTCATTACTCAAATTCACCGGTCCCAGGTATCCACTAAAAAATTCCCTGTCAAAACCCTCATTTTCTTTAATAAATTGAAGCGCCGGTAGCTTGGGCATACCACAAACAGCTGAAGTCGGATGAAGCAGGTCAAGCATGACACTCCCCAATAGTGGAAAATTTATTGATTCCATATCAATGGAGTAAGTGGTTCTTAGATGAAGAATATTGCCAGCTACCACTGTCTTTGGTCCAATTTCTTCAAATTCACGCAACCGAATTTTTTTGAAACAATTGATGATGTAACGACTCACCAGCGCTTGTTCTTCTATTTCTTTTTGTTTCCAGGCTACATCCTGTAATGACAGAGCAGGGTGGTAGGCCTGGGTTCCAGCCAGAGCTACGGTGGTAAAGGTTCTTGATTTGTCTATTTCAATAAGTGGTTCCGGTGAAGCACCCATCCACGTGCCCAATTCCGGAGCTGTGACCAGGGATATAAATGCTTCGGGATAACTGGAACAAAGTCGCTCAAAAGTATCTATACTATTAAACCTATGCCGAAGCTTAACTTTTCGAGTAGCTGAGGGCACCACTTTTTGTAGTGTGCCGTTTTGGATGGAATTTAAGGCATTTTCCACCATCTCCAGGTACTGGCTTTCAGAGGTTGTTTGCCGGTTATCGTCAGTAAGGTGGAGAAATGAATCAAAGCTGTGTGCGTCCAGTTCCATACGCAACTGATCCATGATCATATCGGGAGTTAAGCTGTAATAGTTATCGGAAAAGGTGATTTGGTTTTGCGTGGAAGAATAATGTATGTTGGCTCTTAGGAAAAAATCCTGTGACATTTTCTGATTCTCAAAAGGGGCGAAAAGAAATCCGCCCATGCTTTCTTCAAGGTCAACTTTACCAGGTGATAGCCTGGCACCGGTATCAATTACCAGTTGTTTTTCTGAAGAACCAGGTAGTCTCCATAGTGCTACAGGCATTTTGTTTTTGTATGCCAGTCTAAACCATGAGGTGATAATCTCTAATTCCGAATAGTCTTCAAGGTTGAGCCCAGATATGATATTGACAATTCGGGTCATGTGGATGCTTTTGGTTTTACCAGAACCGTTAATCTACACACGCAGATCATATTTCCCAGGTCATCAATGATCTCAATATTCCAAACGTGTATTGTTTTGCCGATCCGAATGGGTTTGGCAGTTCCATGTACGTATCCACTGGTTACACTTTTTAAATGATTTGCATTTATCTCTACCCCAACACAGGTGCCACCCGTTTCAATGGCTAGTAGTGAAGCGACACTACCAACGGTCTCCGCCAGAGCTACACTGGCTCCTCCATGCAAGATCCCATAGGGTTGAACTGTGCGGTGGTCCACCGGCATCTTCGCAGTTAAATAATCATCGCCTATCTCAGTAAACTCTATACCAAGAGATCCACTCAGCGTATTGGGGTTGGACGAGTTTAATTGCTCAAGAGTAGTTCTGAATATAAGCATATGCAGCTGTTTTGTACTAATTTAGCACTGGTCACAAAAATAGGACACAATTTTGAAAATGAAAAGAATATATTTGATTCGGCACGGGCAAACAAAATTTAACCAAATGGGCATTGTGCAGGGTAGAGGGGTCGACTCTTCACTAAATGAGGTTGGAATTGAACAGGCTAATAAATTCTATCAGTATTACCAGAACATTCCTTTTGAGAAAATATATACTTCCAGTCTCAGACGAACTAAGGAAACTGTGTCCAGGTTTATTGATCAGGGGATAAAACAAGAGGCCTTATCCGGTTTGGATGAGATTCATTGGGGTACCAAAGAAGGTAAACCTTTTAGTGAGCAGGACCATCATGAATACCGGGAAGTAACTGCTCTGTGGGAGCAGGGAAGTACTGATGTTCGAATTGCTGGTGGAGAAAGTCCTGAGGAAGTAAAAGTCCGTCAAAAAGAGTCGCTTGATCACATAATGATGAATCAAGATGAACCTATAATACTGATTTGCATGCATGGCAGAGCCATACGAGTCTTTCTTTGCTTGCTGTTGAATTACCCCTTAAAATATATGAACCTGTTTCCTCATTACAATACTGGCTTGTATCGCATCACTTATACCGGAAAACTCTACCGTATAGACACCATTAATAATTTAAGGCATCTTAATTAAATAGAGTGAAGTAAGTGCGGATTATTTTTTAGCAACGGCAGTTTTGCGACGAGTGGTTTTGCGTTTCGGCTTCTCGACCTCGATTACCTTTTCTACGTCAGCTAATATGCGTCCGCAATGTTCACAAACGATTATCTTCTTTTTTTCTTTGATGTCGACCTGTCGTTGAGGAGGGACTACGTTAAAGCAACCACCACAAGCACCACGTTTTACTACTACTACTGCCAGCCCGTTGAGTGCGTTATTACGAATTTTGTTATAACCCAAAAACAATCGTTCCTCTATACCTTTTCCCGCTTTTTCGCGAGATTTTAGTAATACTTTCTCTTCATCCTGGCTTTCAGAAGTAATTACTTCCAATTCTTTCTTTTTGGTATCCAGATCCTTAGTGCGTTCTTCCATTAAACCATTGGTCTCTTCGATCTCAACCTTCTTGGCCTCAATTTTAACCGCGGCTTCTTTGATTTTCTTCTCTGATATCTGTATTTCCAAAGCTTGGAGTTCCATTTCCTTGGTTATAGCGTCATATTCGCGATTATTGCGAACATTCATTTGCTGCTCCTCGTATTTTTGGATCAGGGAACCACTGGTTTTAATAGCTTCTTTGCGGGAGACGATTTCCCCATTGAGATCATCCAATTCCTGATTGAATTTATCAAGCCTGGTTTGATATCCTGCCAATTCATCTTCCAGATCCATTACCTCTTCCGGTAATGCGCCTCGTACTTTCTTTAAGGAATCTAATTTGGAATCAATTGTCTGAAGTTTTAATAATGCTTCAAGTTTCTGCGCGACGGTATTTTCCATTATTTAGAAATATCTGATGGGATTTGTATCTACTCTCGATAAACGAACTGCAAATTTAGAAAATTTTTCATTTATAATATCACTCAGAAGATCTTTTGTGGATACTTCGCTTTCGTAGTGACCAATATCTGCCAGTAAAATTTTTCCATCAGCGTCAAAAAATTCATGATATTTCAAGTCACCGGTAACAAAAGCATCACAGGAGGACTTGATTGCACTATTAATTAAGAAACTGCCTGCCCCCCCACAAATTCCAACTCTATGAATTTTTTTTTCATTTAATTCAGAATGTTTTATAAAAGGAGTGGCCAGACAATTTTTGAGGTGCTGTAAAAACTCTTTTTGAGACAA
>QIMC01000289.1 GCA_003232185.1 Flammeovirgaceae bacterium
ATATATCATATAATAATAATATATATAATAAGGAATGAATAACAATACTTAATGACTTTACTTTCAATACCGAAATTACATAGCAAAAACGCTAATGAAATCAACGACTTACCATTTTATTAACTCGGAGGACGCGAAAATGACTAAATCAAAATGTTTGTATTGTGGTGTTGAAATTGAATCACCATACAATTTTCCATATAATTATTGCCCAGAGACAAACCATAAAACACTCCATAAAAAGAAAGTGCAAGTAACAATTAAGTGCTTCCGATGTGATTATGTTTGGGTACCACGCCATAGTATGGGACTTCCCGCTATTTGTCCAAATTGTAAATCTAGAGATTATGGGAAGGAAGCCAATCCTAAGGCTAAAGTAGAGTATGACGTATGCCATAATTGTAACGGACTAAAAAAAGCAGCCAGTATTGTATGTAGAGTGTGTAGGCAGCCAAATACGGAAATAACTCATTATTGTGGTATACCTAGGAAGTACCATAATATGCAAATGGCCTTTCTGGAGAAGTACGAAGGAAATGCTACCGATGTACTAGAGTTTAAGGCCCGGCTTTTCGGTACTTTCTCCGATGTGGGTGTGTTAAGGGAGGGAAGTGGCTCAAAAGAAAACGAAGGAAGTTTACCGGGTACTTTAGAGAGCGCCCTAGAAAAAAGTCCCGTTACAAGCGAAATTTCGGAGCCGAAAAACGAGGGTAAGGTAGCCGAAGAAAAAGAAAGGGAAGTAGTGGAAGAAGAAATTTCACCGGAGGACGTTAGCGAGGTACTAGATTCGCTAGAATGGGGCGACACTGCATCGGAGCTAGAAGAAAAAGAAGAAGGAAGCTAGTACTTTTTACGAAATAACCGAAGCCCCTTTATTTTTTAAAAAAGTGTCGGTAGCCCTTTACTTTTAGGAAAGTATAGGGTATACTACATTTGTAAGTAGGAAGTAGGACGTAAACGAAAAAAGAGGCGCTAACCTAAAACGAAAGAGGGCTAAAAAATGAAAAAAGAACTAATCGAACTTATTGGAAAACTCGGCGGAGAAGCCGAAACTTATAAAATTCTTACGAAGCACGTCGAGAAACGCGCTAAAACTTTAAAACGTCGGGCCGCGAAAAAAGTTGACATGGCCGCTTTTAAGGCTTGGAAAGAATCCCACGCCGCTTAAAATTTTAAAAAGTTTCTTAGAAGCCTCTTCCTTAATCGGAAGGGGCTTTTTTAGCTCTTTTTTAACCGAACCTTTTCCTATAAATGGCAAAGGTTGGTTTAAGAAAGTGGACGGGACGGCGTAACTTTTTAAAGGGGCTATCCGTCGATAATAGCCCCCGATTATTAAATAGGGAGAAAGAGAAATGGCGAGTACAGTTGCTGGTTTTGTGAAAGAACTTGGTGAAGATAATGTATTGAAAATTCTCAGTGGTCACGTCGAGAAAGTGGCTAAGAAAAAAGAACGAAAAGCTGAGGAAGCTGCTTTGAAGGAAGAGTTCCGCGCCTTTAAAGCTGCCAAAGCTGCCAAAGGTAAGTAAGCTACCTGTTTCATCCAGTCCCCGATGCCGGTTTATTATCGGGGGTTGGCTTGAGTGAGGTAGTAAAATGAAGAGAATAATTGAATTGAAAATTTCCCGAACTGGGGATACTACAGGCTGGGATAATGTTGAGATCCTATGTTACCACGCATCTAGCGAATTAGAGGCTTGCAACTTCGCTGATGCTATTGCTACATATAACAAAGCCCAGGTTAGATGGAATTGGATGGGTTCAATCAATGGCCATTATACCTATTCCTATAAAAAGGAATTAGTATACGGCTGAAGAAAGGGGACATAATGGGGCTAGAAAAAGGGAAGTTACTCAAAAAGATAAAAAAGCTACAACAAACAGCTGATTCCTACAGTGATATAGGGCTGGAAGAAGCTGCTAGATTGTATGCGGCCAAAGTTCAAGAATTACTAATTCAAAATAAACTTAACATGGCTGATGTCGATCGTGCTATTCTTGCCTTTGAAGATCCATTCGGAGAAGAAAAAGGACGAAATGATGATATGACTGAAGGTAGGCGACTACTCTGGGCTGAGAGGTTCGCTGGTATTATTTCACGTTCACATTTTTGTAATATAATTCTTAACACAAGTGAAGGTAGCATCATATTTGTTGGCCGTGATAGCGACCGTGAAGTAGCAATTTATATGTTTGTGTACCTTTCTCGTGTTATGATTAATGCTTTAACAATGGAGAGGAAGAAGTTAAAAATTGCTGAACGAGCAATGTTTAAAGCATGGAAAGCTGGTGAAAACCTAACTGTAGTTAATGGGGATTATAAAACTAAAGGGTTTAAATTAGCTTTCTATACTGGTTTTATTGATGCCATTAAAGCTAGGTATGAAAAGCAGAAAGAAAAATATTCTAGTGACACAGCTTTAATCCGAGCTAACAATGAAGTCAAAGAATGGATGGCTTCTCAATTTGATTTAGTACCTGTCAGGGCTAGTAAACGACGCACACATCAAAATAATTTAGGAAAAAGTTTAGGGAATATGCATGGACAAAATGCTAATCTCTCAACTCAAGGTGTGAAGTCAGATTGTAAACAACAAGGATTGATTGGATGAATTGGGCTGGTGGGTACTGGAGGGAGTAGGGAGTACTTACCGAATTAGTATATACCTACTAAATATACTCTATATCGGGCTACTCTTTATAAGTATACTCCTAACTCCTTGTTTCTAAAGGGTATTTTTAAAGTATATAATTCCTTTACTTTTCCTAACGACCCGCGTATACTCTTTCTATCTACTTTTTACTCTCTTCGGACGGGATGAGATGATGGATCAAAATGAAAAAGGCAGGTATTATCTGACTTGCCTTATAACTGGTAACATTCATATATGCCCAGCTTGTAGAAAAGCCATTCGCACAGAAGAAGCAATGCGTTTGACTGTCTTTTCTCATGAAAAATGCAGTGATGAGAGTTATGCTATCTTAGCTGCTGCTTATGCGTATAAGTCAACCTCTGAACAACTTTCACTCTTCCCCGATATTGTCCCATCCCGTCATAACAATTGGGTCACTAAAGTCCAAAAATCCAAGCGTCTTAAGAAAAAACCAATAGATAAAGATGAATTTGCTGAATTCCTACGTGCTAGGAAGAATGGAGAATTGTAATGGAAATTGAAGAAAAAGTTGATGTTTTAAAGTTGATGAATTACATATTGAGTGGTTTGGGTGACTATTTGGGGAATTCAGGAAATTGGGAAGCTAATGAAGAACTTTTTAATAGGTTGGGTAATCTCACTCATGATATACAAGAAAAATTAGAAGAGTTAACGGGTGAAGATCACATAAAACTACATAGCCCAGATGCTTAATTAAATAAGAAATATTGATTGGTATCAGTCCCATACGCGCCCATACTACATTTCCCTCCTTTCGTTAGTATGGTGGGACTGGTACCTATTTTAAGGAAATTATGGCCACTCAGGAAGAAATAATCAGAATTAGAGCTAGGATTGCTAGCTTAAAGCGACAACGTGCAGCTCAACCACATTTCGGTAAGCAACGAAGCCGGAATAAAGATGGCATGACTAAGGCTGAGAAGGAAGAATTCAAGGCTTGGTGTAAAGCTAAAAAAGAGAAGGAAGGCGGATGATGAAATCATTAATGAAAGAATTGACAAAGCAATTGAAAAAGAAATTGACTCAGGAAAAGATTAAGAAGTATAAAGTTGGATTGATGAAGAAAGTTGCAACTTAAAAGAGGCGAATTATGGAAAATTGTGTGTATTACCATTATAAAAATAGTACAATAGCCCCAATTTTATTAGATCACATAAAAGATTATGTAGAACGTGGAGTATTGCCTGGTTGGTTTTTACAAGCTGTGATTACTAATAATTTTCAACAAGCTATATTTCGAGTTCCCAGGGAAGAAGCCCATAATTTAGAGGCTTATGCTCATTATTTTTACACAATTGTTCCCGCTGAATGTCATGGATCTGAAGAAGCTATGAAGGCCTGGGTGGCTAGGGGTGGTAAAGAAGGGAAGGGGCCGAATCATGTATAGATTTAGAGATATGGTTATTGAAGGGAAAATGTTTGAAGCTATGGAGAGGTACATAAAACATGGTATAATTCCTGGTGATTTTCTTCAAGCTGTAATAGCAAATGATCTATTTCTTGCTGTTGGCCGCGCCGATAAAGAAAATGAGCGACTTATTCCAGCTTATGTGGTATACTTTTACAATAAAGCTCCTGATGATTGCCATGGATCAAAAGAAATCATGATTGCCTATTCAGCTAAAAAGCAAAAAGAACGGGAAGAAAGTGAGAAATGAATGTCCCCGTTGTGACGGATTTATGGTTTTTAGACGGTCATTTTATATTGCCACTTTAAGGCAATATTGTTGTGTAAATTGTGGCTGTGTGCTAGATAATGTTATTCTTGCTAATCAAAAACTAATGAGATTAGCACCAAATAATACCCTTAATGAAGAGACTAGAGGGAAGAGGAATGAAGTTATGATAACATGGCTTGAAGTTTTAGAAGTTGTATCAAAAATGGATCAACCCTTTAAGAATGTAGAAGTTGCCGAACATTTTGATATGACAGCCGGTGAAGCATCTTCGCGCCTGCACAAACTTCGTCAATGGGGCTTCCTTAACTATGCAGATATTAAACAAAAAGGTTGGGGTGGATTCGTAGTCACAGTGTATGGATTTAAAAGGTTGGAGAAGGAAGGAAAGGTGGGTAGTAAATGAATATTGAAGAAATAGAAATAATTGCTGAAATGCTAGGTAATTTGGGTGCTAATGCTGAAGGCGGATTTAAGTACTACTTAATAACAAAATTATTTATCTCCATATTAAATACAATAATTCCATTATTTTTTGGCACTTTAGCCTACAAATTGGGTAAATATTGGATTAAAAGTTCATATATTGACGGTTGCTTTTTTAAAAAACTACAAAAAATTGGAGATATTATGAACCATAATGTACCTACTGATTTAGATCCTAGAGAACAAACAGCATGTTTAACAGAATTAGTAAATAAAGTGCAGTTAATGTCAAACCGTAAAAATACCCACTAAAAGAAATTGGGATAAGTAATTTTATTGGAGAGTTGAAACATGGTAATTAACATACGTGGCACTAACGGGAGTGGGAAGACTCACCTTGTAAAACGCCTCATAGCTTCACATGAAGCAGCTGATGTAATTGAAAATGGGAGAATTATTGGGCATCTTTTAGGTAAGAAGCTGTATGTAGTTGGTGAATATCAAGAATATGCTGCTCATGGTGGTGCTGATGGGATTAAAACATCTGATGAGATTTGTCGGAGGGTCAGAGAATTCTCAAAATATGGGAATGTTATTTTTGAAGGTGTAATTGTCTCCACAGTCTATCAAAGGTGGGCTGATCTTAGCATTGAAATTGACCAGCCTTGGCTTTGGCTATGCTTAGATACAACACTCGAACAATGCTATAAGAATATCAGCTATAGAAATCTTGGAAGATTGTATAACAAGGAATTGGTTGATGAAAAATACAAAACTGTTATCAGAACAGCTGAAAGAGCAGAAAAAGACGGGGAATGGGTACTTCAACTCTCTAATGATGACGCCTATAATCGGATTGAAGAATGGATGAGAAATTGGACAGATTTAAAAGACCCTAAAACAATATTTTAACTTGTGGAGCTAATGATGGAAGATGATTTTGAAAGTGTACTTGAAGAGATTGTTGAGTTGTATATATCAACAGGGCAATTGAATGGTGATGAATCCCTTGAATTGAAACTATTTTCTTTTGCTCAATTTGTTACAAAGAAGAGGGGTGATAGTGAATTTATTGCTGTTTCAGTGAGGAGATTGGCTATTGCTAAGAGGCAAAGAGAAGAAGCATATAGAAAGCACAATCGACCACGATTTACTACTTGATTTTAATTGATGTTAATGTGATCTTAGGGGACTTAAAGAAAAATGGAATTCTTAAATGCTATACAATATTTAGATGACGGAATTAAAAATACATTAGATGATTGTATTGTATTTGCTGAAGGGCGTGCAAGCTACTCGGATATAAATAAAAAATTCACTCTAGCTACAAACAATGATATTGTAGAAATTACAAAGAATTCTTGGATTGTAAAAGATTGGGATTGTAACTTTTTTGTGCTGATAGATAATGAGTTTAAAAATCGTATAACAGTCCCACAAATCAAAACAAGTGGGAATATAGGAAGGGCTAGTATGTTATTTAAAATTAAGAACGAAGTTTCAAAAATTAAAGCAGGTGATTTACAAGTTGGTGATTTATTTATTGGTAATTTATATATTGATGAACCAAAAGCCAAATATGAGAGAGTTCTACTAATGAGAATTGATGCATTTTCCCGTAGTGACAAAATTTCTGCAATCCCTATCGCAGTATACGAAGGTCTTAATCAAAATATTATTGGTAAAATTGTTACAAGACCAGAGAATATGGATGTTATTAAGGTGGAATTAACATCTCAATTAGAAGTTCAATATTCAAAGAGGTAGATAATGCATAAAGAAAATTTAGATACTTTTTGGTATTGGATCAATGAGAGACATAGGATATATTTAGCCCGTCAAGCTGGTGATGAAAAGCCCTGGACTGGAGACCCTATTTTAAGGGAGTATAAATTCACAAATGTCTTTCGCGAACTTGATACTGGCACAATTTGGCTTCGGAAGAATTTTAGAGATCCTTATAAAGACCAACTTTCGTTACTTATTTTTAATATTGCTTGGTATCGACTTTTTAACCTTATTAAAACAGGTGAATTGATTGGATGGATTGATGATTATAAGAGGGATGAAATCCTAGCTAAACTTCAACTTAATTATGATTGTGGGATACCCATCTTTACTAATGCTCATATTGTACGTGGTTGGCCCGGAGAACTCAAATTTAAGTCAATTGTTGGTGTCATGGATAAACTTTGGGAAGCTAAGGATAGGTTATATGGTGAGATAACAACAATGAATACTCTTGTCCATGCAACTTCCCTCTTCAAGAAATTTGATTTAATTGGTGGATTCCTTGCGTATGAGATTACAAGTGATCTTCGGCATACTGAGATCTTAAAAGGTGCTATTGATATCATGACTTGGACTAATCCTGGGCCTGGTTGTAGGAGGGGATTATTGAGATTAGCTCCATACTTGATGGGTAATGACCACGCTATTGAATTGATGCAAGAACTCTTAGCGATAAGTTCTCATAGATTAGAATCCCATGTCCCGAAGTTAGAAATGAGGGATATTGAACACAGTTTATGTGAATTCTCAAAGTATATGAAGGTGAAGCTAGTGGAAGGTAGACCACGTTGCCGATATAATGGGGGTTAATTGTTGAAAGATTCAAATAAGCTCTTGCATGAGTATGAAGGTGTTTGGTGTAAAAGTTGTAGGACTATGATTCAAGAAGAATGTAGTAAAATATTTTGTCTTTGTGGTATTATTACTGAATGCCTTGATACAATAGCAACTAACCGTGTTCGTTGTAGGGTAACTATAGAGGAATTATAATGTACAATATGGTAGTTAAAAACGTAAATGAAGCATTGCCAATGGGAATTGATAAACTATTAAAAGAAGGTATTGAAAGAGATTCACGTGCTGGTCGTGTATTAGAAATACTGGGGCCATATTCAACCACCTATACAAAGCCCTGGGAGAGAGTATTATTCTCAAAGATAAGGGATGCTAACCCATTTTTCCATCTCTTCGAGTCACTTTGGATACTTGCGGGGAGAAATGATGTAAAATGGATTTCTGAGTATAACTCAACTATCTGCCAATTCTCTGATGATGATGTAGTATTCCATGGAGCTTATGGGAAGAGGCTAAGAGGTGGGAAAATAGACCAAATTAAAACAGCTATTGAATTATTATTAGAAAATGAAAATGATCGGCGTGTTGTTTTACAAATTTGGGATAAAGACCAAGATTTAGGTGTTAAGGGTAAAGATATCCCTTGCAATGATCTCATTTTCTTAAAGATCCGGGATAATCATTTATATATGACTGTTTGTTGTCGTTCAAATGATATCATTTGGGGTTGCTACGGAGCTAATGTTGTCCAATTTTCTATCCTTCAAGAGTATATTGCAAGTATGGTTGGTATAAACATGGGGCCATATACTCAAATATCTGATAGTTACCATGCATATATTGAAAGGTCAGATTGGGAACGTATGAAGACTGTCTGTATTGAAGATTGGTACACATATCCATGGAGTGCTGCTAAAATTCAAACCAATCGGTTAATGCATGACCCAGATTCGTTTGATTTTGAACTTCATTGTTTTATGGATGGCATTGCTAATAATTATAAAAATAAATTTTTCTCTGATATAGCTATTCCAATGCAAAATGCCTGGAGAGCACATAGAGAAGCTGGATACGGGTATCGCTATCTTATGAATGAGACAAATTCTAATAGAAATGATAATGATTGGATTTTTGCTTCACTGCAATGGCTTAAGAAAAGAGAGAAATAATGACTTGTGATATGTGTGATATGTATCCTGATAGGATTGAAATACTAAGGGAGGCTTGGTGCCCTAGGTGTATAGCAAAAGAACCAGGCCATCATCACCATATCCTTTCACCCCTGATTGAAATTGATGTTAATAGCAAGGAATTTAAAAAGGAGTTCAAAGAATGGTTGAAAGAGAGATCATAGAAAAGGTTGAATTTACGCGGAAAGCTGGTTCAGTTAAACGTTTCCATACAATGACTACACTTGTAGAGGATAGGGTTGCTATTCACACGTATAATGTAATGAATTTAGTTATTGCCTTATCCCCTAACGATCCCAGTGTTGATTTATTAAAATCCGCCCTTTACCATGATGTAACAGAATGTTTAATTGGAGATATCCCTACCAATATTAAACAAGATAACCCAGATCTTGATATTGCTTTTAAAAAGATTGAAGAGGGAATTGAGAAAGAGCATGGTTTTCATTTTAATCTTATGGCTGAAGAAAAATTGGTATTAAAAATTGCTGATATACTTGAAGGTTTATGGTATTCCATAGAAGAGGTGGAAAGGGGGAATTTTGAGCTTAAAACAGCTGTTATTGTATACCGTGAAAAATTATTAAAATTTCCTGAAATTGGAGAAGTTGCCTTATCCATACGTCAACATTTAGTTCAACGTTATGAAGTGAGGATTAACTAATGCCTAAAGAAGAGAAAGATATGGTTAATCATCCTGATCATTACCAGACAGAATCTGGTTTGGAGGTTATTACTGTAATCGAAGCCTTTTCTTTAGGGTATAAAGCGGGCAGTGCAATTAAATATATTCTTCGGGCAGGTAAGAAAGGAGATTATGTAGAGGACTTGGAAAAAGCACGTTGGTTTATTAGCCGATTGATTGAGAGGGAAATGGAGAAGATTAAAAAAGCAAAGAATGGGAATGTATTGCTTGTATTAATGGTGATTGTAAAGTTCATGTTGGGCGGGTTGAGGAGGAAACATTATGATTTTTGAAGAAGAAACTAGACAAACTAGACTTGAAAATTTAAAAATTGGAGCACTGTTTAAATTAAAAGAGACAGATCCTGTTTTACGGATGAAATTGGGAACAATTTCTGAACTTAGTGGAAATACAGCAAATTCAATTAGAATTGCTACGATAAATAGTGATCAAAATACTATTGGAATGCGTGAACATTTAGAAATTGATATTGGTGTTATTGCCTATGAGTTGATCAAACCCATTTCAATAAGAAAGCTAGTGTAGGGGATCAATAATGGCTTTAATCCTAAGCAATAGTTCAGTGAGTAAATTCACTCAATGTCCGAAGAGGTACAAGCTCAGTAAACTTGATAGTTGGAAGTCAACAAGTAAATCCGACGCCCTTATAATTGGATCTGCAACGCATAAGGGTATTGAGATATGGAGTGCTGATAAAGATGAAGATGCTGCATATTTAGCTTGTATGGAAGTGGATGGCATGGATGAGGAATTATTTGAAACTGTATTTGCTCTTCTTGATGAGTACTTTCGGACATATAAGGAGGATGAACTCTCATCAGTTGTGACAGAATTAGATATGACTGTGCCTGTTTTATCCTCTACACCTGCTGTTGCTTTGGGACTTGGTATGCCTCGCAAACCATACCTATCCTACCGAGCCATCATTGACGGAATTAAATTTGGACGGGGTGGCTATTGGGTACATGAGATTAAGACTAGTGGGGAAAAGCCAGGAAATTTTTGGAAGAAATATGATAAAGATCATCAGACATTGGGTTATGTTTGGAGTGTAGCAAAGAAGACCGGTTTTGCTATTAAGGGCGCTGTTGTAGATGCTATCTTTAAACCAGGTTATCAACGCCCAGATCCAATTTGTGAACGCCGTTTCTTTCCCATTGACCAACCAATAGTTGATAGTTGGCATGATAATCTCATACAAATTGGAGCGGATATAGAGGGAAAGATTCAATCAGATGATTTTTATGAGAGCTTCAATTGTAGGACGGGTTATTTCGATTGTGAATTCAAACTTTACTGCGCAAATGGAAATCAAATGGAATTTTTGGAAGCCACCCATGTCAAGTTGTAAATTAGAAGTAAGTGGAGATGTCCTTGTTGTAAATTCACCCTTTAAACGTGGATTTGTGGAAGGATTAAAGGCAATAATACCAGGAGGTGAAAGGTATTGGGACAGAGATGGAAAAGTTTGGGAAGTCAATCCTGATTATCTTGATGAAGTGATACATCTCGCCCAACGTTTCTTCACTGATGTTTTTGTAGATGAAGTTGAAGAGGTTGGGACAGTTGAGAGAGGGCAAGGGGCGAGTAAAGATGCAATAATGATTGGGCTATTACAAGATCATGTTAAAAAATTGAAATTAAGGATAGCTAACCTTGAAAGTGAAGCTATGAGAGGGAGTAGTACAGGCGATTGGGTTAAATTAAAAGGGTATGTCAGTAATAAAGATCTTCATAAACTTCATAAAGCATTGGCATTAACCCATCATCCAGATAAAGGTGGAGATGAAGCTAAGATGAAGGTTGTGAATGGTCTCATGGATAATTTAAAGAGGGAATAATTGAGGGGAATAAAATGAAAAATAAAGTATTGACTCAAGCTGAGTATGCAGAATTAGAAATAAGAATGTTTATAGAAACCATTAAAACAGGAAAGTATCCTGTTGTTGCTAGTATGCATGATGAATTAGTTCTTCAAGTACCTATTAAAGATATGGAAGATATGAAAGGTTTTATTGGAAACTATAAATTATGACGATTAGTATTATAATTTTGATTATACTCATTATTGCCATTATTCTAATATTTATTGTAAACCAAGTGTATTCTTATACGCTACAATATTTTCGTTGGAATAATGGTGTTAGTCGGCTTACAAGATCTAATTGGAAAAAAGATTGGTTTGCGAAGTATAGTTGTGGATTAGAGGACAGCCCTCACAGACATTATGAGGATTCCCATGGGAATAAGCTATTGATCACATGGCCAAGTATTTGGAAGAAATAAGAGGATGGTACCATGTCTGGAATAATATCTCTACCCGGTAAAAACGAAGAATATTTTTGTTATGGTTGTTTACAACTTAGGTTATCTATTGGTAAGAGGACTACACTATGCGAATGTTGTGGATCTATTGATATAAAAATTGGGGCAATTGGGAGTTTAGACAGGAATGAAGAATTAAAGCGGTCAATTGAAATGAATTTGGGGAAGATTTAATCATGGTTTATCCTACGAATAATATTATGCTTGATATTGAAACACTTGGGATTAGTTCCAATGCAGCAATCATTAGCATTGGTGCCGTGAAGTTTAACTTGGAGACATTTACAATAGGAGATGAATTTTATCAAATTGCAGATCTCAAAAGTT
The DNA here is from genome assembly GCA_003232185.1 of Flammeovirgaceae bacterium. Taxonomy (GTDB): domain Bacteria; phylum Bacteroidota; class Bacteroidia; order Cytophagales; family Cyclobacteriaceae; genus SZUA-3. Next base: position 11,909 of record QIMC01000289.1, read on the forward strand.
CTATGGATTTAGGGCTTGAAGTTGATGCTGAGACAATCTTATGGTGGATGGGGCAAAGTGAAGAAGCAAAAGCTGTATTTAAAGATAGTTCCTTGGATATTAAAACAATATTATATGTTTTTTCTGATTGGCTTACAATAAATCCTATAATTTGGGGAAATGGGGCAGTTTTTGATAATGTTATCTTATCAAATGCTTATAAAAAAGCTAGTATGAAACGGCCGTGGAGCTATAAAAATGACTATTGTTACAGAACCATTAGAAGTCTTTATCCAGAGATTGAAATGAAAGAAATTGGTATACATCATAATGCACTTGATGATGCAAGGAATCAAGCGAATCATTTGATTGAGATTTTTAAGGTTATGCGTGGGAAGGGATTAAAATGAATGAAATTAGATTGGAATTAAAATTTGCTAAAATTGAATTAAATGAAATTGTAAGAGAGCTAGTATGGAATTATGAGCTTACAAATATTGAAATTTCAACATTATTGCAAGCTGAAATACTTGAATTAAAGGAAAGGGACTGATATGAACACAGAACTATCAAACTTTGCAAGAGAAAAATTAAAAGAACAATTGGCTTTATTACCAGAAAGTAATCAAATGATATTTAAACGTATGTATTCGCATGAGGATTTGAATAAAAATATTGATGATGTGGTTGATGATATGGATGATTCTCAATTAGATTGGGCTATGAAACAAGTTTATGCGTCAATATTGAAAATGAAGGGTAAAAAGGAAGGTACAAAATGATTTTCGATGAAACAGGGGAAATAGAACAAGCCTACTTAAAGGTAATGATCTATGCTGGTCCAGGTAATGGGAAGACGTACACGGCATTAAAAATTGCTACTGCCCTTGGTAAGACACTTATGATTGATACTGAGAGAGGGAGTGAGCCATATAGAAAGACGTTTTATGATCCTGATGGGAAACCTTTTGTAGTCACTAGGACTAGGAATGCGAAGGCCATAATAAAGGAGGCAATTCCTTGGGCGGAGAAGAACGGGTGCAAGTGTTTAATACTAGATCAAGCTTCTACGGTTTGGGAAGATTGCCAAACTACGTATATAATGAAGGAATACAAGAAGCAGAGTAAATCATGGAAGTTCATTGAGAAGAATGGGGGTATACCATTTAATGGATGGAAATTTGTGAAGGCACCTTATAAGAAGATGGTAAGGGCACTTCTTAATACTCCACTTCATGTATTTATCCTATCCCGCCTATCTATTGACTTTAAAGTTAACTCTGATGGCGAGCCAATTAATGTTGGTGACAAGGCTAACACAGAGAGGGATACACCATATGAACCAGCTATTCTTATTAAAATGACTCATAAAAAGAAGAGTGGTGAATGGATTGCTGAATGTGAGAAAGATAGGTGGGGTTGTATTGAAGGGCAGGAATTTATAAATCCTGATATCTCCATGTTCAATGAGATAATTCCGAAACTTGGACTGAAACAAGGATCAGTACCAGAACCAGAAGAAGAAATGGAAATGGATGACAGTGTTGAGAAGGTGGGTAATTTAGCATTGAAACCTCAAATTGCCCTTTTAAAAAGTTTAGGTAGAAAGAATGACCTAGATCAAAAAGAGTTTGAAGCTCA
>QIMC01000046.1 GCA_003232185.1 Flammeovirgaceae bacterium
GGTAAAATATGTTCAACCTGGCATTCCTACTCATTGAATGGAAAAAACATTTTAAAAAAAACAGCATGGTATGCAATGAAATGTGATGATGAAAGTGAAATGAAGCCACAAATCACTGAGGATATTCAAGCGGTGGAGTGGAAAAGTAAAGATGCTTTGAAAGAAGCTATTTTTACCACTTATCCTTCAATTCAATATGTTATAAACCGTTATATGGACAGTAAATTTTCCACTATTAAATCTGATAAGGAAGAAAACGGGTAATATCTCCACCGTATTTATGTACTTCACGGATAATGGAGCTACTTATAAAAGCGAAGTCAGGTGAAGTGATTAAAAATACAGTTTCAAGATCTTCATTTAGGTAGCGATTTACCTGGGAGATGCTGTTTTCATATTCAAAGTCAGTGGTATTCCTCAATCCGCGTAACAGGTACGCTGCACCATGTTTTTTAGCTAGAGTCGCCGTTAATTGGTTGTATTCAATAACTTCAACAGAGTCCTTCATGGTAAATGAAGAACTTATCAGGCTTTTCATTTTATCAATGTCAAAGTATCGTTCTTTTTGGCTGTTGTATCCAATGGCAATGATGATTTTGTCAAATATTTTTAATCCACGACAGACAATATCATGATGGCCGTTGGTATAGGGATCAAAAGACCCGGGAAATATGGCAATTTTTTCCATAGTTATTCACAATAGAAAAGTCCCATTAAGTCGAAATACTTATGTTCTGGAATTTCGTCAAATTCAAAACTAAAATTTAGTACAGATGGACGTTTACCAAATGAGACATTCCTGACGTACTTGTACAAGATTTTAAAATATTCTGACTGGTTGTTAATATTTCCCCAGACCTGAACTTTACTAAAGTTTGGGTCGATCTCCAGCTGATCCATAGTTGCCACTACATAATTTAAAAATTCAGAAGCGGAGCTATGAGCAAATTGGTTGCAATAAAGTAACTTATCGTTCTCGTGAACCAATATCTCAGTGGAGTCAATATTAAGAAACAAAGACATTGATTTCAGCTGACCGGTATCATTTTGGCGGGGTACACTTTCAATTAAGGCACTGGAATAATGCAATAAATGGATGTTGAGGTTTGGATATAACGTTTCGAACCAATCGACAATGTGTTTATTAGCTGCAAACACATTAATCATGTTGCCGGAATTGTGTCTGTAGTAGTAGAACTCCTCCTCAGGAGAAATTTCGCAATTTAATTTCAAGTAATCTTCCAGAAAATCTTTGTCAAATAACTGGTTAGGAACTAATACAGATTTTGGATTTAAGAATGCTAGTTTTATGGTATGCCAAAAGCCGGCATTTAACAAATGATGGCTTTCAAACAGTACTTTTAAGGTATCGACTATTTCGGTGGGTTGATCATTGCTACCAATCAGGTAGTCCTCCAGCAGCATGCAGTAACTAGACTTGGTGTCAATGACACAAAATTTAAAATGCTGTTTCCCCAGTAAAAAGTAAAGATTATATTGACTCAGGTGGTCTACATTAAACTTATTACTTTTAACTTTTTGAACTAAATGATAGTCTACCACGCTGGTTTATCCCAATTATTCCCAATTTCCAGCGGTAGTTACATCTGTACGACTACCGAAACGCAGGGGCTTTCGGTTTTTTATTTCGTTGTCTTCGCGACGAGATGGGTCAAAAGGAGCAGGATCAACAACCTCTAAAACATCCACCATTACTCCGCTCTTATTTATCTTATCTGCCCATATAAGGTACTTCTTGTCGCTATTAGGGACAAATGGCAATTGGGTAAAATCAAAGTCTGCAGAAAATAATGAATCCTTTACGGGTACTGAGCCTAGTGTGTCTATTTGTACACTTATGCTATCAGCTCCGTATTCCAGAGTATGCACGGTTTCTATCCGTTCGGTAATATAAATGGTACCAGTATCTACGAAACTAAGTAATTTACCCCAATCGCTGGTAAACACTCCGTTGGCTACCTGATAGGATATTTCAGCACTGCGAATTTGCTTCAATTTATCGATTACTTTTGCCTCAACGGATTTGATCAATTTTTCCTGCTCAATATCATGGGAAATCCCACTTATCAGGAAATAAGCCAGTCCTATGCTGACAAAGTAAAATACAATTGTTAGTATCTTTGTAGTGTTCATCTTCTGCAAATTTAGTTAATCCAACATTGATCTTACCATACTTCGACCAATTAGAACGCTATTTTATGTAATTATTTCCAATTTTGGAAATACCCTCTCAAATTTAAAAGCTGAAGTGGGCTGGAAATTTTTTGAAATATGGAGTGTAACTGGGGTCCCTGTTGATCTTGGATGTCTTTTTGTTGAAAAAATTTAACATCATCAATAATTTGATTATTGGGGCCAAGTTCAGGGTCGAACCCTGTTTTTAACTGCCCACCGGCCTGTTTAACTGTAAAAAACAGCTCCAATGCATGAAGGGGGGATGCATGAAATTCATTGACAAACAGTAAATCGCCGACGGTAACTACTAGTCCGGTTTCTTCAATAAATTCCTTTTTCAGGCATTCATGGGTCGATTGTCCAAATGCTACCCCCCCACCAGGTGGAGCCCATAAATAACCGGGGCTTGTCAGTCCCCGATGTCTTACCATTAATACTCCATGCTCATTAATAAGAATCCCGCAAGCTCTTATTCTTAATACTCCTCCGAATTTTTCCGCTATTTCTTTTTTCATTTGTAGGTCAATTCGTAAACTTATCTGTTTGTAACTACCATTTATATGATGTATATATCATAATACTTAACAAAGAAATAAAACTAAATTGAAAACGTTCAATCCTAATTTGGTATTAAGGGTTTCTGAATTGAACATTAGTTATCTAAGACCTGGAGTTGGTTCGAAACCGGAGGCAGAGGGGTGTGTGTTAAAACCAGGAGAAAAATTGATCTTTTGTGAGTCAAAGATATGGGTAGTACAGGATGACCGAAAGGAGTGGATTGCCAAGTCCAGTGCAGTGATGGCCACAGTGATATCAGAGGAACAGAGTTAATTATGGCTAAGGCAGCAGAGATACTAGCTGAAAAATTTCCGTTTCAGCCAACCAAGGATCAGTATCGATTCTTTAACCTGACTGAGCAGTTTGTCCAATCCAATGACCCAAAAACAACCCTGGTGTTGAAAGGTTATGCAGGAACCGGCAAAACTTCCCTGGTAGGCGCTTTGGTAAAGGTAATACCATCGTTTGGGTTTAAAATAGAACTTTTGGCTCCCACAGGAAGAGCAGCTAAGGTATTAGCCAAATATGCCAGAAAATCCGCTTTTACCATTCACAAGATTATTTACAAATTGAAAGATTCGGAGACCATTGGTGGTGGTTACTTTCAGTTGAAGAAAAATTATTCCAAAAACACAATTTTCATTGTAGATGAAGCCTCCATGATTTCAGAGGGGTCTTTAGAAACTGGGGTATTATCTGATCTGATTAAATATGTATTTCAAAACAAAGGAAACAAGCTAATGCTGATAGGCGATCACGCCCAGTTGCCTCCGGTAGGTCAGTCCGACAGCCTTGCACTATCCGAATCTCATCTTCAAACAAAATATGGATTGAGCGTTCTGTCGGTAGAGCTCAACGATGTAATGCGTCAGTCTTTGGATTCAGGTATATTATCAAATGCCAATTCATTACGAAAGGAAATAAGTAAATCTGCTCCTAAGATAAGGTTCACTTTGAAAAAGCAGGGTATATTCAGGATGAATGGAGACCGGCTGGAAGATGGCCTGCGTTATTCATATGATAAATATGGTATGGGAGAAACAGTAATTATCTGTCGATCCAACAGAAATGCGGTAGATTATAACAGACACATACGGCATGCCCTATTTTTCTACGAACAGGAACTGGAGGCCGGTGATCAAATAATGATTGTTCGTAATAATTACTTTTATAAGCCGGAACATTCACCCATGGGGTTTTTGGCAAACGGAGAGTTTGCCGAAGTTATGAAGATCATCAATTTTGAAGAAAAATACGGATTCCGGTTTGCAGATATAGAGATCCGCTTAATGGATGATTCTTCTAATCAGGGACTGGTGGTAAAGGTAATATTGGATACCTTACACTCGACATATCCCAGTCTTTCGGAAGAACAATATCGGTCGCTGTTCGATCAGGTGAAATTGGAATACCATGGTCAGGTGAAAGGCAGAGAGGTGAAGAATGCTTTAAAAAATGATCCCTACCTACAGGCGTTACAAATAAAGTTCGCCTATGCATTGACCTGTCATAAATCACAAGGAGGGCAGTGGAAAGTTATATTTTTGGACAAAGGGTATGTTCCTCCCGAACAACTAAATACGGACTATTTACGTTGGTTATATACTGGAGTGACCAGAGCAACCGACGAGTTGTTCCTGGTTAATTTCAATCCTGAGTTTTTCAATAGTTAGGCAAGGTTATTGCGAGAATGCTCTATATATGATACATTTGTTAATGTTTTTGTAAAACAAACAAAGTTATGATTAGAAAATTATTGATGTTGTCTATATTCCTGTCCGGACTTGCCTTGACCGGCATGACTCAATCACAAACTGAAACATCTACTCAGGGAGCTGAAATAACCTTTGTTGAAGACACCAAGAATTTTGGAGATATTATTCAAGGTGATGTAGTGGAGCATACATTTAAGTATCAGAATACCGGCAACCAGCCTTTAATTCTATCTAACGTTTTGGTTACCTGTGGGTGCACGGCCACTAACTGGCCAAGAGACCCTTTGGCTCCAGGAAAATCTGCTGAAATTACTGTTAGATTTGATAGTAAGGGAAAAAATGGAGCTCAAAATAAAATCATTACTGTGGTTTCCAATGCAGTAAACCCACGTGAAAAAGTAAGCATCAAGTCAAACGTGCTACCTAAAAAATAAGAATACTCAGATCAAATTATATGAAGAAAGGCCCTCGATGGGCCTTTTTCTATATAGATTTTGATATGGCAACACTTAGAAATACCCAGCCAACCAAGAAAAGTACACCACCCAACGGAGTAACTGCACCCCATTTGGTATGACCGGTAAGACATAGAATGTAAAGGGATCCCGAGAATAAAATGATCCCGGCTATATGTGACCACGCAGCATAATACATAGATTTGTGAGGAATTTTGTACATTAAAACACCGATAAGCAATAAGGATAAACTATGATAAAATTGATAAGTTACACCGGTATTGAAGGTGTCAGTCCGTTGGTTAGCTTCTAAGATATCCTTTAATGCATGAGAGCCAAATGCTCCGATCATCACCGCCAGGCCGGCAAATCCTACTCCGGCTAATAATATGAATTTTTGCATAGTTTAATTAGTTTATAGTCACTTACGGGGAAAACCAAATTCCGAATGATAAATCCCAAATAAGCTCCAATTAAGTGCCAAGCACAAAGCAAAATAGGTATTATATCATTAAAAACTAGGGTCTTAATATCAAGATATCTTCCCGGAATACGCAACTCTCAAATCCATGCCCTTAGTTTCTTGTCCCGAATATATTACTTCCGATACGGATTAAGGTACTCCCTTCTTCAATAGCAATCTCGTAGTCACTGCTCATTCCCATGGAAAGCTCTTCAAAGTCAATGTTAGAAGGAGTTGCCAATGAATTAATTTGATCAAAAAGCTGTTTTAGTATTCTAAATTCTCTCCGAATCAGGTCAGTGTTGTCAGTAAATGTTGCCATTCCCATTAATCCGGAAATTTTTAGCTGGTTAAACCCATCAAAGTTACCAGCAGTGATCGTTTCTAATAAATAATTGGGTTCGAACCCGTATTTGCTTTTTTCTTCAGCTATATGAACTTGCAACAGACAGGGAATAACTCTTTCATTTTTTATTGCTTGTTTGTTTATTTCAGTGGCAAGTTTTACGGAATCTACTCCATGAATCATGCTGACAAATGGGGCAATTACTTTTACTTTATTGGTTTGTAAGTGTCCTATCATGTGCCATTCAATATCGCCGGGTAGTTCAAGGTGTTTCTCTTTCAACTCCTGAACTCGATTTTCTCCAAACCTCCTAAACCCTGTATTGTAGGCTTCCATAATAATTGGTGCAGGCTTGGTTTTACTCACTGCAACCAATCGACACTTGGTTCCTTGAATGAGCCGTTTATATGATTCCAGATTTGAGGCAATAGACATATCAATCCTCTAAAATATTGCTAATGAAAGAAGATTTTGTGAGCAACCATATCAATAAAAAAATTACTCCCCAGGTAAGATATATAGAATAAAAATCAGTGGTATTGCTAAATCGTGATTCTTTAATTTCAACTTTTTCGTATTCGTCAATCTCTTGAAACACTTCTTGCAAAGCTTGTTCGTTAGATACCCGATAGAATTTGCCATCTCCAATCTCTGCAATTCTCCTTAGGGTAGTTTCATCAAGGGAGCTTTGAACGTAGTTGGTTCTGCCAAATAAATCCTTCCCCCATGGGACCTGCCCTTCCTTACCAATACCTATAGTATACATTTTTATTTCAAAGGCACTGGCAAGTTCAGCTGCGGTTATCGGATCGATATTTCCGGCAGTATTATCACCATCACTGATCAGGATCAATATTTTTGATTTGGAGTCAGATTCCCTCATTCGATTAGTAGCTACTGCTAAAGCACTTCCAATTGCCGTTCCCCTGTTTTCTATTTTATCAAAATTGATATCATCTATATAAGTGAATAAAAGATCATAATCAGTAGTTAATGGAGCCAGAGAGTAGGCATCTCCTGAAAAAATAACCAATCCTATGCGATCCTGAAACCTGCCATTTATAAA
>QIMC01000195.1 GCA_003232185.1 Flammeovirgaceae bacterium
ATGCACTATACAGACCTGCTCGATTTGTTTTTATTCCTGCCATTAATAATACAAGTAAAAAAATAGGTCATCAGTTTGGTTTCATGTCCTCTTATGAAATAAATAGGCATCTATCCTTCGACATTGACATTAGTTATTTCATAGCGGGCGAATATATGGAGCAAAATAGTCTAAGCAATAATATTTTTCATATTGCCCCAACAATTAGTTATAAATTTTAAATACAAACAATAAATCTTTAATTATGAACAAAGTGAATTCAACCAACACATTATTGCTAATATTTGTTTTAGCAATAACTACAAACATCCAAGCACAAGAAAAGAATACTGCCAGAACACACAAAATTGCAGACAATGTTTACACCTTCACCACCGATGGTGAATACATATCCATGTTTGTAGTTACAGACGAAGGTGTTATGGTTTTTGAAAGTGTTAATTCTGCTCATGCTAAAGCATTAATTGTAGAGGTTAAAATTATCACTAATAAGCCCATTAAATACGCATTCCACAGTCATAACCATTGGGATCATGCCAGCGGAGGTCAATTATATTTGGACGAAGGAGCCACTACCATAGCCCATGTAGAAGCTTACGAATGGATGGTAGCTAACACAGGACAAGACATGGCCATACCTAAAGAGGTTTGGGCAGGTAACCGAAAAGATATTACGCTTGACGATGTTACCGTGGAATTGCATTACTTAGGAATGAATCATGGTATGGGTATGACTGTGTTTTTGCTGCCTAAATACAACTTGGCTTACATTGCTGATATTGTAACACCTAATCGCTTACCATTTGCCATTGTTCCAGATTTCAATATTGATGGATGGATGAATAGTTTGGAAGAAGTATTGAAAATGGATTTTGATAAAGCAGTGTTTTCACACAATGAGTATGAAAATCCTTTGCTAGGAGGAAATAAAAAAGATGTTGAATTACAACTTCAATTTATTAAAGATTTGCGTGCAGGCTTTTTTGCTGAATTACAAAAAGGAACTAATCCGTTTATGATACCTAAAGTATTGAAATTACCTAAATACGAACATTGGGTTGGTTATGATGATTGGTTAGAAATGAATATCTGGAGAATACTATCTGATGCATTTTTAGGTCCATATCCTTGGAGACCATCACCTGCCTATGAAACAGAGCCGTAAACGGATCCATGGCCTCCCTAACTTAGAGTAAACAGGAATTTTGAAAAATGAATAACTAATTATTACTATTTTACAATATCTTTCAAAGTGGCACAATTTGACCGAAATATCCACTCTTGTTTAAAGACTTCCATCTCAATGTCAGGCTCTACCCCGGCAACTTCATAAAAGTTACCTTCAGGAGATAAGAACCTTTGATTTGACACTAAATTGCCCCAACGGGATGCCTTTGGCGTAGTCAGTTAGGGCTCGGAATAGATATCTAGTGCATATTCCGTATTAAAGTAAATTGCAGCTCTTTCTGAAATAAAACAGGGAATATTTAAGCGATCCTTGGTTGCAAATATTCCAGGAACATACTACTGTGTATTTTTTGCTGATAGATGCAACCATCAGAGGAAATAATTGATTACCAGAGAGGAAACGCTTACTGCGACAGTCTTCCAAGGTGGTGATAGACCAATTCCTGAACTGTTGGATCCTGGAAAGGATGGAGCCATAGGCGTATTATTAAAAAAATGTTGTGAGAAAATATCCACAATATTGATTGGAATGCTCATCCTAATTTTGGTATTTATTGCATTGTATTTGAGAGAGTAATTCTGGAGTATTTGAGATGGATCAACCGTATAATACTGAAAAATAGAGGGTTGTAAGCTGGGCTCGAATCCAGGCATCCCGACGTTTTAGGAAACCGCGGTTGTAAAATCTGGCTTTTAACGGATTGTTCAAAAAACGAGAGCTATGCAAAATCCAATAACATTCAGCAGTGAGTTGTTCAACGCTTAACATGGATGCTCAACCAGGCCGACGAATTCGCTGGTCGGATTTCGTCTTAAACCGATTCATAAAATTATGAAAAGATCCGTTGAAATAATGGATACCACGCTTCGTGATGGCGAGCAGACCTCTGGGGTTTCTTTCTCGGCCTCAGAAAAGCTGACGCTGGCAAAGTTGCTGTTGGAAGAACTGAAGGTCAATCGCCTGGAAGTGGCTTCAGCACGTGTTTCAGAAGGAGAGTTTCAAGCAGTCAAAAATATCATGGTGTGGGCCCGCGAAAGTGGTTGTATGGACCAGGTGGAAGTACTCACTTTTGTGGATGGAGGTACTTCGTTAAAATGGATGCAAAAAGCCGGTGCAAAGGTGCAAAACCTATTAACAAAGGGCTCATTAAACCACCTGACCTATCAATTGCGGAAGAAACCCAAGGAACATTTCCAGGATATTAACCTGGTGCTGGAAAAGGCTGAAAAAGTTGGTATCGAAACTAATGTATATTTGGAGGATTGGAGCAACGGCATGCGAAATTCAAAAGAGTATGTTTTTGAGTTGCTCGATTTTCTGGCAGGAACACCTGTCAAAAGGATCCTGTTGCCTGATACTTTGGGTGTTTTGACCCCACAGGAAACATATGATTTTATCGCGTCTGTTGTTCAAATGTATCCTGATACCCATTTTGACTTCCATGGACACAATGATTACGATTTGAGTGTTTCTAACCTAATGGAAGCTCTGAAGGCTGGATGTCATGGCTTACATTTGACCGTGAACGGTATGGGCGAACGGGCAGGCAATACCCCACTTGCCAGTGCGGTAGCCGTCATCAATGATTTTATGCCCGACATTGTAATTGATGTAAATGAAAAAGCACTATTCAAGGTTAGTCGTTTAGTATCGAACTTTACCGGTATTGGAATTCCTTTGAACAAGCCTATTGTCGGTGATAATGTTTTCACACAAACCGCTGGAATACATGCAGATGGAGACAACAAAAAGAATCTTTATTATAACGATCTATTGCCGGAGCGGTTTGGCAGAAAGCGTAAATATGCCCTGGGGAAAACCTCGGGCAAGGCCAATATTCATAAGAACGTTCAAAAATTGGGGCTTGTACTAAACGATGAGGAGTTGGGAAAGGTGACGAAGCGTATTATAGAACTGGGAGATAAGAAAGAAACAGTTACTATTGAAGACCTGCCTTATATCATCTCAGATGTATTGGATAGTTCCTATCATCAAAAAGTATTCATCAAGTCGTATGTACTAACGCACTCAAAAGGATTAAAACCATCAACCACCGTTTTGGTGGAGATCAATGGTGAAACCTTTGAAGAAAATGCACTGGGCGATGGACAATTTGATGCCTTTATTAATGCATTGCATAATATTTACCGGCAAAAAAAGATACAATTACCACAGTTGACCAACTATGCAGTGCGTATACCGCCTGGCAGTAAGTCTGACGCGCTTTGTGAGACCATTATTACCTGGGAGAATAACGGTTCGGAGTTTACCACCCGCGGACTCGATTCTGATCAAACCGTATCGGCCATAAAAGCCACAGAGAAAATGTTGAACATTATTTAATCTCTATTAATGTTCCTGGCTTTTTGACAGTATGTAATGGTTATTTCCGTTTTTGATGCCATTTATATTTTCTGTTTATCTATTTTTGTCAAATGACTGTTGTTAGCTAAGCTATGAGTAGCAAATTCTATCTGCTTCTTATTTCGCTATTAATTATACAATTGCACTGTAATGGCGACCCTATTTCGAAGGCACTGAAGGCCTTAAAAAAAGGCAAGCATCAACAGGTAGTATCAGTGCTGAATAAGTCTCTGCTAAAAAGTCCAATTAATTCAGGTGCTCGTTATGCCTGGTCCTTGCTATTCTTCGATTCCACCTACACTGAAAACAATTTAGATTCTGCTCATTTACATATTGAACAAGCACTTCTCGATTATCAACAACCCGATAGTCTTGGTGGACTGCTCTTGGAAAAATCTGACCTTACTATTGAGCATTTAACGGATCAAAAAGCTCAGGTAGACAGCTCCGCTTACATAAGGGCAACTATCCTGAATTCAGTACAAAGTTTTCAGGATTTTATTGATGAATACACCAGTGCCCGGCAACATAATGAGGCCATAAACAATAGAAACCAACTTGCCTTTGAGATTGCTTCCAATACACATACTTACCAAGGCTATCTGGTATTTATTGAACAGTACCCGAATTCGAAACAATTATCTGATGCCCGTAAAAGGTATGAGTTATTGGTTTTCCAGGAAAAGACAAAAAATGGCAAACTTTCGCAATACCTGGAATTTTTAAGCGACCACCCAGATACTCCTTATCGAAATCAGGTCGAATGGCAAATATTTCAGCTTCAGACATTGGACGATCATCCCAAAAGCTATGGTAGGTTTAAGCTGGATTTTCCCGGCAGCAAGTACGTTTCGATGGCCAATGATATACTATATCATCTAGATAAAAAGGGGTTTATGCAAGGAGATCATATCTCTGACTCATTAGTCTATGTCAACAAGCTTGAGTCAAATTTACTTATCCCAATATTTGAAAATGGTCAATATGGGTTTATAGACAACTATGGAGTTTATCAAATTCCTGTAAGCTATGATTCAATCCCTGAAATCTATCTTTGTCAACTATTGGCTACCGATGTATTCCAGGCATATCTCGATCAACAGTTAATGGTATTAGGGAGAAATCAGAAAGTCTTATGGGATAAACCATATGATAGCATTGAGGACTTGGGGAGAGGATTGTTGAAATTAAATATCGAGGATAAATATGGGGTGCTACATAAATCAGGCTGGTTGGTGTTGGAAGTGGTATACGATAACATAAAGTTGCTGGGAGATTCCTTTATCGCGGTACAAAAAGACGCGAAATGGGGAATCGTCAGCATGACCGGACGTTTGATTGTTCCTGTTGTTCATGAGGCCATTGAGAGAGAAGGCACCTTTATTCTTTTAAAGAAGGACCTATGGGCAGTTAGTACCAAGCAGGGTATTATAAGCTCCTTTAATCTAGATCAAAATTTTTCATACCAATATCATGACTGGGAATTAATAAATCATAATAATCTGATGGTATTTGCCGTTGAAAAAGAAGGCATTTTAAATCAGAGCCTTATCCCGGTTATCCCCTTGTCAACACATGAAATACACGAGCTGGATACAGCTGATTGGTATGTGAAAACTGCTCATGGAACGATTAGATTCTATGGAGAGAACCTGCAAACCATTCCACCTGATCGGTATCAGGACTTTGTATCCAACATGCATTTTATCTGTTTATTTAAATCTCCGGAATGGGAAGTCTGGGATCGATCAACCCTGGCCAAGTTAAATGAGAATTTGTACGATTCTGTGGCCAGGCTTGGCATGCATATCATGATGTTAATGGACGAGCAGGGCACTACGCTTCTTTTTAGCACTGGTGCCACCTTGACTCTGGCCAGTAATGATCAGGTAAGGTTAATTCGAGAAGCAGGCCAGTCAAAAGGATTTCTACAAGTGTCCAGCAAGGGTGGCAAACGACAAGTTTATGACCTGGAGGGTAACCCCATCTATCACACCTGGTATTATGACGTTCATCCGCTTACTGAAGGCCTGTTCATCATTGAAAAGAATAGTCAAAAAGGTATTGTTGATTTACAGGGTAAGGTATTAATCAAACCTCGGTATCAGGCCATAGTAGCAGATAGTACCTTCCATATTTCCCTTTTACACAATAAACGTTTCGGATACTACAATCCTGTTTCCAGAGCTTTGATAAAACCTCAGTATGAAAGCCGGGTAACATACTTTAATGATGGGACGTTAATTACCAGTAAAAAAGGCCTGAAAGGATTGATAGACCAGAAAAATAAGGTAATTGTTGCATTCGAATACGATCAAATTGAACATTGGTCGGATAGTTCAATAATTGCCCGCAAACAAAACACCTGGGAAGTTTTAAACTACCACACAGGGGTGTTGGAGTTTCAAGGCATTACCGGTTTGAATTGGATATCTGAAAACCGTAGAGCAATCATTAAAACCAAACAAGGGTATGGGATATTGGATCATGAGCTTGGCATGTTGTTAAACCCCAGCTTTAATGATATAATTAACCTTGGAACTGCCACCGAGCCGGTGTTATTTACTGAGAAGTATATCCCGGAGGCCGATTATTACGTGGTAATTTACTATAATCACAAAATGGACGTGATTAGAAAGCAGGTTTTTGATTCCGGAAACTATGACCAGGTATACTGTTTTTGATCTCTGGTCTCTGATCTCTGATCTCTGGTCTCTGATCTTTAGTCTTTAGTCTGAGATCATTTAAATTTTTTGATCTCTCCACTTTTAACTCTGGCCAGATAACTTATTAAATCCCGCTTGATTTCAGGAGCCAGAAGATATAACCCCATCACGTTTGGAAACGCCATGGCAAAAATCATGGCGTCACTAAAATAAAAAACACTGTCCAAAGGCAATACCGAGCCAACTATTACAAAAACACAAAAAATAACTTTGTAGATATTGTTATTTAAATGACTCTCTCCAAATAAATAAGTCCAACATTTCAATCCATAATAGGACCAGGAGATCATAGTTGATAAGGCAAAAAGAATAACTGCTACCAGCAAAATATATGGAAACCACGAAATAGTGGAAGCAAAGGCTCTTGAAGTCAATGACACCCCTTCGGTTGCATTTGGATCTATGGATCCAGTGATTACTATTACTAATGCGGTCATGGTACA
>QIMC01000192.1 GCA_003232185.1 Flammeovirgaceae bacterium
AAAGCAGTATTACTATCTCCCCGATGGTCACTCCCAATACTTTTCTGATTCCGATTTCTTTGGTCCTTTGATTCACAATAAAAACTGTCAATCCCAAAAGTCCCAGGCAGCTGATAAATACAGCTGTGCCGGTAATCCATCCCAACAATTTGGAGGTGTTCTGCTCCTGTTGATACCATGAAGCAATCCTTTGGTCATAGAATTGATAAGTAAAAGGCTCTTCAGGGTAAATCTTATTCCAGGTGCTCTCCATCTTTTCGAATGCTCTTTTCCACGGGACGGTATTGTTTTTGAACTCCTTTAAAGCAATGTGAAAGGTGGATTTATTGACGGCATGGAAGTCTGCCACCACTCCTACAATGGGGTAGTTGCCACCACCCTCTTCCAACAACTGGCCAATGGCATGTTGCGGTTCTTCCATACCAAGACGCTTTAAAAAGGACTGATTGATTATAAATTCCTTTATGGTATCGCTGGCAGTTATATTTTTACCGGCGATTAATGGAATATCATAAACATTCAGATAGTTTTCGTCTCCAAATTTTAACTGCACATGTGTTTCCAAAACATCGCCCCCCTGATAGAATTTCAGCAGTTTAGAAGTAATGCCCGTACCAGATGGAGCAGAGCCCCCGCGGCTGATATGCTTGATTTCAGGAATACTGGTTAATTTATCAACTAACAGGTTACTAGCTGATGAATCGCTGTTAGGAACAAGAAAGGCAATGATCCCTTCTTTTTTGAACCCAAGGTCCTTTATTAGTGCATACCTGATCTGGGAAGCAACTATCAGCGTGGAAACCACAAAGAACACCGCCACCATAAATTGAACCACCGTCAATGTTTGTTGCATCAATGATTTACGGGAATAGGCATTGATTCTGGTATTCTTTAAAATGGAAACCGGCTGGAAATTCGATAGTACCAAACCGGGATATAATCCAGTCAAAATGCTCATGGTACCCGTCAGGGCCAAAAGAAAAAACAATATATGAGGTTTCAACAACGACCCATGTTCCAACCCGGCAGGAATAAATTCCTGGAACAGTTCGATGATCAATGGCACCATGAGTAGTGCACTCAAGGCAGCCAGCAATGAAAGCACCATTGACTCTACAACAAACTGGATCACCAAATGTTTCCTGGAACTTCCCAGGGTCTTACGCACGCCAATTTCTTTGGCACGCAAATTTCCACGAGCAGTGGTAAGATTGATGTAGTTTATTGATCCCAATGTAAGTAATAACATGGCTACGGCGAGTAGTCCACCTAGTACAGATTTATTAGCGGGCGGACGATCAAAACCATCGTAATTAGTGTTAAAATGTAGATCACTCAACGGCTGCAATAAGTTGACAAACTCGTAAGTCTCAGGCAGGTCATGACGATTTTCATTGATCGTCAGAAACTGTTGTTCAATAGATTGTTGACCTACACCTTCAGTTAATTTCACCATTAGTTGAAAATCCGAATTAACAAAATCCCAGTCGTCCAATGACCATCGATTCTGAAGGTTAGAGATAGCTACGGTTGAAATAGAAATAAACTCCTTAAAATTTAAATCTGTCAACTTGTCGATATCTTTCACAATCCCTGACACCACCGTTTGAATAGAATCCCCATAAATAATCTCCCGGCCCATGGCATCGGTGGCATTGACAAGACCAAAGTAGGTTTGGGCCTTGCTCTCGGTCAGCACTACCTTGAATGGATCATTTAACGATGTTTCAGGAGTCCCCGCCAGCCATTGGTGATCAAATAGTCTGAAGTAACCGGGGCCGGTCAATACCACATTGTCCTGGCGTTTAAATTCCTTCTCGGTGGTGCCATTGCCTGCCAGGATGGTCACCGGATAGTTGATTCGAAAAAATCCAACCGCTTCATCGATACCGGTCATCTGCTCCCGTGCTGCCTCCGCCAAGGGAATGGGCACCCCCGGATTGTTATATTCCTCACCAAGAATAAAAACATTAGTTACTACCCGGAATATTCTATCCCTGTCCTTATGAAAGGTATCGTAACTGTATTCGTGCTGTACAATAAGATATACCACCAGGGCTACACTAATAGAAATGGTAAGACCCGATAAATTGATCAAGGAGAACAGCTTGTGCTTCCACAAGTTGCGCCAGGCGATTATGAGGTAGTTTTTTAACATCTATTTAGGGTTTGTATGGAGCATAGGGCATGGAGTAAGGGACGAGGGACGAAGGACGATGGCTAAACGAGCAATTCATAATTTCTAATTTATCATTCTGTTTCATTCAGATCTTAATGAATCTACGGGATTAGCTAATGCAGCTTTAATGGTTTGAAAACTCACAGTAATCAAGGCAACTATTAATGCAAGCAGTCCTGCAGCTATAAAAAACCACCATTCCAATTCTATGCGGTAAGCAAAGGCATTTAACCAGGTTTTAGTAATGAGGTAACCTACGGGCAAGGCAATTACCACTGCAGTCAAAACCATTTTGGTATAATCACCAGACAAAAGTCGTACTATCCCAAATACGCTGGAGCCCAGTATTTTGCGAATACCAATTTCCTTAATTCTCCTTTCGGCCGTAAATGCCGCCAAGCCAAAGAGGCCCAGGCAAGAGATCAGTATGGCTAATCCCGCGAAGTATTTAGATAATGTAGCTACCCGAAGTTCTGATGCATATAATGTTTGATAATCATCATCAAGAAATTTATAGTCAAAAGGAAGGCCGGAGTTATATTGCTGATAGAGTTTCTCGAGCGCTGTAATGGTCTCTCTTTCTTCCCCAGCTTTTATTTTCACCATAATATTTTCTCCAACCTGATACAGCATAAAGAAGCAAGGCTTAATTGGTTCATAAAACGATTCGAAATGAAAATTTTTTACTACACCTACAATTAGCTTTTCAGTTCCCCAATGATTAACAATCTTACCAATAGGATCCTTAAGACCCATGGCTTCAATGGCCGCTTCATTAAATATTATTTTCGATTCTTCTGTTCCGAAGATTTCGGAAAAAGCCCGCCCTGTTTTTATCTCGATGCCCAGAGTTTCTATTAATCCGTAGTTGACCATTAGGTACTTAAATGACAAATGATCATCTACCTCTTTTCCTTCCCATGAGATGCCCTCTGTACCGGTGTCATTTACACTGGTCAAACTTTGTACATAACTAGATGCATTGACTACCCCTGGTAGATTTTTTACTTCACGGAGGAAGGTGGTAAGGCCTTTAGGTAAACTTCCATCCCTTTTAAATAAGATAATGTTGTCCTTATCAAATCCCAGGTTCTTGGTTTGCACTAAGGCTATCTGGTGGTAAACCACAAAAACCGACACTACTAATATCACCGACATAGTGAATTGAAGTATCACCAATCCTCTTCGTGCCCATACTTCACCAAATGATGTATTGAGTTTTCCTTTTAATACAGTGACCGGATTGAATCCAGAAAGGTAAAAGGCAGGGTAGCTACCTGAGATAAGCCCGGTTAATAGAGTTACCGCCGCAATGCCCAGAAACAGTCGGCCATCAAATTCAAAGGCAAGGTGCTTCCCGGTTATTTCATTAAACTGAGGAAGGAGGATTACCACTAGCAAGATGGCAAGTATAAGTGATATAAGCGTCATCAACATGGATTCCCCCAGATATTGAAAAATGAGGATTCTCCTTTCCGCTCCCAGGGCTTTTTTTATGCCCACTTCCTTTAACCTTTTGGCCGCTTTAGCGGTGGATAAATTCATGAAATTGATACAGGCAAGAGCTAGTATCAATAAGGCAATAATAGAAAACAATCTGACATAGGCTATTCTACCACCTGACTGCACTCCATTTTCATATTTACCATATAGGTATTTATCCGAATAAGGCCTAATAAACAAATTCTGGTAATCCTCACCGGTTTTCTTTTGAAGCAGACCTCCGATCTTATCATTAAACTGGTCAATGTTTGTACCTTCCTTTAAAAGTACATAGGTATTGGGATCCGCATTCTTCCAATCATCAATAGCAGGGTTATACTCGCGGAAGAGATCAAAAGTGAACAATATATCGAATTGGGTGGTGGCATTACGGGGTGATTTTTTGAATACTCCTGAAACCAAATAAGTTCCAGTGAATGCCTCTTTATCCCATTCCACACTTTTTCCAATGATATTTTCTTTGGTATGAAACAGTTTCAGGGCCAGTTCATTGGATATCAGAACCTCATTTTTTTTGGATAATACCTGCTGTTTGTCACCCTGAATAAGTTGGTAAGAGAACATATTGAAATAGTCCCGGCTTACATACTGTTCAATAGCTTTGATCCTGGTATCACCAACAGAAAGTATTCCTACTTGAGCGTCCTCAGGTATAAGGGCGGTAACCGTCAGTTCTACTTCAGGTAATTCTTCAGCTAGTGCCTGCGCCAAAGGGCCTGGTGTCCACTCGTAAGTTCCAATCTCG
The DNA here is from genome assembly GCA_003232185.1 of Flammeovirgaceae bacterium. GTDB lineage: Bacteria > Bacteroidota > Bacteroidia > Cytophagales > Cyclobacteriaceae > SZUA-3. The sequence goes on from QIMC01000192.1 coordinate 4,428, forward strand.
CCGCCGGGTTCTTCAGCATTTTTCATTACCTGAAATAAACGGCTGTCGTTCTCATTAAATTTGTCCACACTTAATTCGTCACTTACCCAGAGGTAAATCAAAATGGAGCAAGTCAAGCCGGTTGACAATCCAATCAAATTGATCAAGAAAGTTCCTTTGTGGCGTTTCCAGTGGCGGTAGATGATAAGAATATTATGTTTTAGCATAGTTTAGGGTTTGAATGGGGCATAGGGCATGCCTGTCCGTCCGTAGCCTTGGCGTAGGCGGAGAGCATACAGTAAGGGACGAGGGAGTAACGGACGAAGGACGATGGCTAAACGAGCAATTCATAATTTCTAATTTATCATTCATAGTTCTGCTCTATTCTTCTTTAAGCACATTGGCTGGATTAACCAATGCCGCCCGCAGTGATAAATACCCTGCGCAGGTAAGAGCCAATACCAATGTTCCAAGCCCGGCCATCACGAATGGCCAAGGGCTGATTGTTATGTGATAAGCAAAATTATTAAGCCAATTTTGTTGCGCCCACCAACCAATTGGAGTGGCCAATACCAAACCGATAAGAATCAATTTTATATACTGTCGATTCATCATGCTTAATATTCGGGTCACGCTGGCCCCAAGCACTTTACGAATACTAATCTCTCTCCTGCGCTGTTCCACTGAAAAAGAAACTAAACCTATGAGGCCAATAACAGCAATGGTCATGGCCAAAATGGTAAAAAACCCAAATAAATTTCCCAACTGACTTTCAGATCGATACTGATGCTCCCATTCTTCTTTGAAAAATGAGAATTGGAAAGGTGTCGCCTCAACACGGTTGGCCCAAGAGTCCTCTATTTTACTAACCAATGATTGAGTATTTGAATCATGGTACTTTACTGCTAATACTCGCTGACTCCCCCATAATGGTGCGTCTATATTTATCATAACTAAAGGGGCTATATTATCTCGTAGCGATTGATAATGAAAATCCTTGACCACACCTATTACTTCCATTGGGCCTAAATCAACACCAGTATATACAATACGGTTTCCAACTGATTCGTGAGGTTCCCATCCCAATAACCTGGCCGCTGTTTCATTCAGAATAACTGCTCTGTGATCGGATATTCTGTCCTCTTCAAAGTAGCGCCCAGTATTCATTTCAAGCTCCCAGGTTTTGAGAAAGTCCACGTCAACTTTTAACATAGCAATGGGTACCTGAACGTCACTACTTTCTTTTCTAAAAACATCTTCAAAGGTTTCTCGCCCCGGGATGGTCATGGAAATTGATGCGCTTTTCACTTCTGGATAATTAGCAAGTTCATCCTTAAAGGCTTCAAGGTGATTTCCTAATTTTTCTGCTTGATCAATAAGCAGTAAGTTGTCCTTGTTAAAACCCAAATCTTTGTTTAAGAAGAATTGCAGCTGCTGATAAACTACAATAGTGGATGCTAGGAGCATTATGGCCATAGCAAACTGAAATACCACCAGACTGTTTCGCAAATTTGCACCGGTTAACCCAGTACTTGTTTGGTCTTTCAACACCTGAATGGGCCGAAAAGCGGTTAGGTAAATCGAAGGGTATAAGCCTGCAAAAAACCCCAGTGTCAATAAAAATGGCGGCAACACCCATATGAGCAAACCATTTTCCCAGAGTACGAAAGGGATCTGAATTTGCAGCAGGTGCAGCATCACCCATCGGAATATCTCCATAATTATTAACCCCAATAATCCAGCCATTCCCACAACCAATAAGGATTCCATTTGGAACTGCGTCATCAATGACCAACGGGTGGCGCCAAGTACTTGTTTAACACCCACCTCTTTGGCCCTTTTTGATCCTCGGGCGGTGGACAGGTTTATGAAGTTTATCACAGCAATTACCAATACTAAAATTCCCGTTATACTAAAAATATGTACATAAGTTATATCACTGACAGGCCCTAACCGATTGCCAATATTGGCAGAATATAAATGTATGTTTCGTACAGGTTGTAATTGGAATTCCCATTTATTTCCTTTCACAAAATCATCGAAGGTGGTCCCTAAACGATTAAAAGTAGCACTGGTATAGCGGGTGGCACTACTGGTTAGTTTTTGCTCAAGCGCCGGGACATCTGCCTCAGGAGTAAGCTTGACGTAAGTAACGATTCGACCCCAAATCCAGCTCCATTCAAATCGCTCAATATTGGGATTAGTAAGTATGGAAAGTAAATAATCCACTTTAAAATGTGCATTTTGGGGTTGTTTTTGCATAACTCCTGTTACCATTAGAGGAGTTCGTTCCTCCCCGTAAAGCACGATCTCACCCACTGCGGAACCATTACTGAAAATTTTCTTAGCTGTTTGAAACGACAGTACCACCTTGTTCTTCCCCATTAAAGCAGTCTGTGGGTTTCCATCTTGAAGCTTGTAGCCAAAGAAAGAAAAGAAGTTGGAGTCAGCAGTCAGGATACTCGATTCATTGTAAGCGGTAATCACTCCATCATTTCCCTGATGTCGAATAAT
>QIMC01000235.1 GCA_003232185.1 Flammeovirgaceae bacterium
GGATTAGTTACCAATCCTTGAGCAGCACATTCGCCATAGTAGTTGGTGTTATACCAATCCGATGTCCACTCCCATACGTTACCGGCCATATCATATAAACCGTATCCGTTGGGTTGGTACGACTTGACAGGAGCAGTGGTAAAAAAGCCATCCTCCTGTGAATTGTGTTCGGGAAATTTTCCTTGCCAGGTGTTACCACAAACTGCAATGTTATTATTGTCTCCCCATGGATATAGCTGGTCTTTCAGACCACCCCTGGCAGCAAACTCCCATTCTGCTTCTGTAGGCATTCGTTTTCCAGCCCATTTAAGGAAGGCCTGTGTATCGTCCCATGATACCTGTACCACAGGATGCTTTGGCTTGTTGTCAATCGAACTACCGGGTCCCTGGGGGTTCATCCAATTAGCCCCCAATACCCAGTTCCACCACTGGGACCAGTCATATAGATTATTGGTAATTACAGGGGTAAATACCATCGATGCAGCAATTAAAACCGAGTCGGGTGGTTTCGGAGTGCCTGGAGGCAATTGAGATTTCATATCTTCCCAAGAAGGAGCAATTTCCGCAGTGGTAACGTGTTTAGTAGCATCTATAAACTTCTGAAACTCTTCATTAGTCACTTCAGTGGCATCCATCCAAAAGCCGTCAACTTTCACCTGATGCGCTGGACTTTCATCCTCTCTGGCTTGATCATCATGACTAAGGGCGCCCATAGTGAAATGTCCTCCCGGTATCCAAACCATGCCTGGAGGGCCATCGGTTGGCGCTATTTCCAATGTTGGTTGGTATATGGTTTTCTCCTCGGCACCAACTTTGGGGGAATTGCAGGAAACTATTCCAAACCAGCTAATGGTGATAAGGATCGATCCTAAACCAAAACAATTTCGATATTTATTCATTCTATGGTTGAATCACCTGTTTTTTCATTATCTCTTGCGCAATGATATTAGCAAATACCTGCGACTCCTTGTGAATGGAAGAAGCATTTCTTTTGGTTTTGGTTTGAGCAGTCCAAATCAAGCCTTCGGTAGCTACATCATACAGATTGGACTCTATAAAATAAGTCGTTGAGGTGCTATAGTACCCGGGAGCTTGAACTGTAGCGTAGGCATATTGGTAATACCCGTAGTAGTTGTGTTGATAGGCAGGATAGGCAAATGAAAAACTGGACCCCTGGTTATACCTGGTCTCTGTATTCTGATCAAGTATGGTAATTATCAACAAGGCTTCAAACCCGAATTTGTTGACCCTCTCTTTTACATGCTGCCGCATTTCCTCGGCATCAGTCTCTTTAAATAGCTCCCGTTTCGCCGCGAAAGGGAAAATATCAAAGGTTGGAGAGGCCTTGATTCCTTTTTGTGCCAATATTATGGCTATATCACTCTCAATAATTGAGCGGCTAGACATATTCTGGGTCATAACTATTATTCCTACATCCTTAAAGCTCTTCGGCGCAATATCCTCTCTCTTCCAGGAACCTATTAACTCCGTTGACCTACAGGAGGTAAACAACATGAATACCCCTATTACGTATAGTAAATTTTTCATGCTACTTCATTTTTATAAGTTTTGGAACCAACCAAACACCCAATATACACCAAACAGTGGGTTGATATTAGAGTGGTTGCACTTTTTTATGTTCAAGGCTATGCCCTCCGGCGGTCTTCAATTAAGCCAGGTAAACCCTAAACTCAAAGCCAGATAAGAATAGTCGAACGAGTTACTTGTACCAATGGTGAACCAATGCTTTTTAACTTTTACTTTTTGCATAACTATTGTTTCTATGATGTTTGAATTTGAGGTCAATAAACAAGCCTCAAAATAAGGGGTGTAAATTTATTAAAAAAAATGATACTATTTAAAGAATAAACTGGATTGGCTTAGATTTTTCAGGCCTCCCATCGCCGCAAACGTTTTCTGGTTTGAATTAGTAAAGAAATCAAAAAGAAACATCCCATTGTAATCGTACACGAGAGCCATCACTGAGATCCTCAGGGTTGTCCTGGAATTCCAGATGGCTGTATTCCAAGGTCAATTTATTTCGATGGCCCCTGAAAAACCAATTAGTTCCAAATGTGATCTCTTCTCTAAAATTATCCCTGATTTCTGTGTCCGGATCATAAAACGCGTGACGTATAAACAATTCCATTCTCTTTGGAAATGAGGGGATCAAGTGATGGAAAAAATATCCGATCTGCACCAGGTTTCCTAATAATAAAGTGTTGGTGAGATTTACCTTGTCGTCAATTTCTTTCCAATGGAACTCCTGCTGCCAGGAGAAACCCTTGAACATTGCTGATGTTTCTTGTAACCACTGATTTACCCGGTATTGGCCATCAATGCCCTCCTCAAACCCAGGTAGCTGCCCACCACCACCTGTTGAAAATCGGGTGAATGGGCTTTGATTCGTCACTGCTGCCAAAGCAAGACTTAGAATAAACGGTTGCTGTTCCCGCAGGTCAGATCCTACGAATGCCACCGGTGTTCCCATAGGATTCCACTGCCAACGGGTCATCCACATGAGGTTGCTATCATCATTATTAGTAGCGCCTCTACCGGTTCCCATTAACATTGAAACCCAATAGTTAAAATCTAATAGCCCATTCCCTTTTAACCTGCCATAAAGAGAGATACCCTGCTGTCGATCCAGGGTGAATGCAAAATTCAGGATAGAGCGATCCACCGCTTGCTGTTTCCCCGAGGAAATAACACGCTCTCTACTATAATGGGTCTTCCACTGTCCAATTTTAAGATTAAGAGCCGGAGAAAACTCGTACATTGCCCTGAAATCCAGTAGTGCGCTGGCTGATAACTCATATTCTAAGTAGTATTTAAAAGATGGAGTAAACGCATGCCCGCCTACCTTCATTCTGGCCCGCCTGATTCCGATTATTAATTGGTCCTCCCCAAATTCCTCTAAGGTTATGGGGTCTCTGTCGTACGGGTAGGCTATCCGGGTTTGAAGCCGCCATTGAATTTGCATTAGATAATTGTTATTGGCAGTACGAAATTCAAAACCTTTATCGCCGTAGCGAATGGTGGCCTTTAAAGAATCTTGCTTGGCAGCAGCATCCCCGGTCTGACCAAATATAGTAGAACACCAACCAAATGTTATTCCTACTATAAAGAGTTGTATGATTAAAGCCTTTCCTGGTACTTTTTTCAAAATTAGTTCCGGAGTTTCAGACAATTTATAAACACCCTGCAAATTCTAGCGTGGCACCAATGCCTTTATTTCATTGAAGTATTTCAAATAGGATTCATAAATCTGGAGGTCTTCAATTTTTAGTAATACTTCAAAATTTTCGCGAAGAGACCTTTCTGTCAAATTATGTGATCCGGTCCATAGTTGCTTTTTGTCCCCTTCTCGGATCAAAAAGAACTTTGTGTGTAATTTGTAGCTTTCATCAAGATAATAAATTCCCTGGTCAAGGCTTCTCAGTTCTTTACGGACGTCGCTATCAATATCTCGATTGGTAACTACCTCCACCTGTGCTCCCATTTCTTTGAGTTTTTGAAGCTCCTCTACCAGTTCTTCCCGGTTTTCATCCCACTTCCCATGCGCAAATCTGATCTCAGTCTGCCCAGGATCCTTCACACCCTTTAACGCTGTAAGCACATTATCTGACCCATGGGATTCTTCGTCTCTACGTTTGGGGTAAAAGTAGGCCTTATGCCCTGCTTTGTCCGAACAAGAGAAGTAGTTGTAACTCTCAAGCCTATCAGCCCGACCCAGTACTTTGATCTCAAACCAAAAATCAAGAAAACAATAATACAGTACCGGGCTGGATACAATCAGCATGTCTTGCAGTTTCTTGGTGCCTTTTTTCTGGAAATTCGAAGAAGTCTGAAGTATCACATGATGAATTGGCCCATTGGTAGATTCAATCTTGGAGAAGAGAATAAATTTGTTATGAATAATTCCCTTTTTAGAGATTTTATTCTCTATAAAATAAAAGTCTTGAAGTTGAACTTGCAAGATATCTTTTACCTCCTTATTAGTTTCTTTACTGGTGTCTCCTTTGTTAAGAATCACCCTAACTTTTATTCCGCGCTGCTGAGCTTCAATCAATTCATTGGCAAGCTCTTCAAGTTCAAATTTAAACACACAAACAGTTATCTCCTCGCCAGCTGGAGTGGCTTTTATCAAATCTGATATCTGATTAAGAAGGGTTCGGTCCTTTTTCCCTTCTTCAAACTGCTTAGGGTCGGTAAACAGGGTTAACGGAGTTCTAAGGTCAACCGGCTGGATCGATTGTGCGTGGAGGCCACTAACGGCCACCTGATACACACAAATAATGGCAAAGTATCTAATGATTGACATGAAAGCGCTGCGGTATCGAATAGATTGCCTAATTGGATAATTTAGGCTTCTGCTTGGAAGAAAATTGTAAAGAAAGAATAAGATGGCAGTGTTTACAGACAGCCATCTTATTCTGTTAGTTAATAAAGTTTCCTAGGTAGATGGGAACTTAATCATCAAGCTCTCCAATAAAGGGGATACTTTCCAGGATACTCATACGGATGGCCGCATTGAAATAACCTTCAATTTGGTAAAACTGGGCAGCCGCAGTATGTCCTGCCTCCTTTTTCATTTTATTGAAGTACTGATACCTTAGGTCTTCATCCAGTTTGACTTGCTTACTACCGCTTTTTGCCAGCTCATCAATCTTCTCATCACTCATTCCATCATAATGTTCGGCATAGTCGTTCAATAAAGCCAGGCGTCTTTTACCAAGCTCTTTTCGTTCAACTTCGTATTGATCATACAGTGACCAAAATGCGTCTTTAGCTGCACCATCCAAGCTGATAAAATCTGCTACAATGGCTTTTTTCTCCATCCCAAAAATGGATTGGATGTAATCCACTTCCTCCGTATTAGACTGGCCGGACATGGAAATTGGAAAAATCAATAATGCAAATGTTAGTTTAAATAGGGTCTTCATGATATAGTGTTAAAAATTTATGTTGTATTTGAGCAGACAAATATATAAGATTAAATTAATTTATCCCTGAAATAGTATAACAAGGAATTTAAAAATGCAATTTCTATCCACCCTAACTTCCTTCACCACATAATCTCGAAATCTTGTTCTTTTCTGAATCAAACTCAAGGCTCATTTATTTTATAGGTAAGTATTTTAGCATCTACAACATTCAGAACTGTTTCATTGGGCAGGTAGTTATACCCTGCCTAATCGCCTATTTAATTGTATCCTGCTCCGGGGAAAAAGCAACTGATAAAGCTGTATTTGAAGACCCTCCTACCTCAAATCTATCCGGAAGTGTATTGGCAAAAATTCATTGTGGTAGTTGTCATGATTTTGTAAATCCTGAATTATTGCCAAAATCCAGCTGGAAAAATCATGTACTCCCATCCATGGCACCACGATTGGGTATCTACCCCAACCATCATCGACCTGATAGTCTTTTTGATCCTGGCATTGGTGGGACTATAGTTAAACAAGCCAATATCTATCCCAAGACGCCTTTATTGTCTAAGGAAGATTGGGAAAAAATAGTAGACTACTTTGTTGCAAACGCCCCTGACACCATACTGCCTCCTAAACGGGATAAGAAAATTGAAATGGGCTTAAAACACTTTTCTTTCAAAAGGCCTTCCTATTCACTTCAACCCCCGCATACGGTTATGGTTAAAATTCTTTCTGACAGTGGAGGTATCGTTTTTAGCGATGGAAAACGAAATATCAATAAGTTGACCTTTCTAACTCCTGAACTTAAAATGGACTACGACTTAACCTTTAAAAATATACCTATTCACTACCATGAGCAATCAGATACGGTCTATTTAACCACCATTGGAGCAAGTGTATTCCCGCACGATTCACCTGATGGAGTACTGAAAAAATTATTTAAGAAAGGGCCCGGTCAAAACTATAATGCCTCAGTATCGATTGAAACAAATATGCATAGGCCGGTATTCATGGCATATGGTGATTTGAACAATGACGGATTTGAGGATATTGTTGCTTGCGAATTTGGAAGCCTGACCGGGGCACTTATTTGGTTGAAAAACAATGGCAATAATAGATATTCCAAAATACCTTTACGCGCCGAACCTGGGGCCATTACAGCAATTATAAATGATATCAATAAAGATGGGTTTATGGACATTTTAGTACTTATGGCCCAGGGAGATGAAGGCATTTTCTTATACGAAAATAAAGGGGATGGCACTTTTCAAGAAAAACGAATCATGTCCTTCCTGCCAATTTACGGATCGCAATATATTGAACTTGCTGATTTTAATAATGATGGATTTGATGATCTTATATACGTCTGTGGAGACAATGCAGACAAAACTCCCTTCTTAAAAAGTTATCACGGCATTTACATCTATTTAAACGATGGTGATTTTGGTTTCGACCAAACCTACTTTTACCAACTCAACGGTGCTTATAAGGCCATGCCCAGAGACTTTGATTTGGACGGCGATTTGGATATAGCAGCTATTTCATTTTTTCCGGACTATTACAACTATCCTGAGGAAAGTTTTGTCTATCTGGAAAACAGAGGGAATTTCGAATTCATCGATTATTCATTTGCTGAATCAACCAAAGGACGATGGATGGTAATGGATGCTGGAGATTTAGATGATGATGGAGATATTGATCTGGTTCTCGGCTCTCATGTTTTTATAGAACCAAAGGGTGATACTACTGGATTACGTGAAAAGTGGAGGATGATTGGGCC
>QIMC01000320.1 GCA_003232185.1 Flammeovirgaceae bacterium
TTGATTCTTTGGATTAAGAAAATCAAACCTTTCCTTTACTCCATTCAAAAGTTCATCAAATTGGACCGTTTCATAATGGATGTTTTCTTCATTAGCAGCTACTTTGGATAATTGAAGAAGATTGTTAACGGTTGAATTTATTATTTCGGCTTCGGTTAGTATGATGGTCAGTGATTCCAGATACTGTTCATTTGATCGAGATTTACTAATAGCTACTTCTGCCTCACCCATAATAGCTGTTAATGGATTTCTTATCTCATGAGAAGCATCTCGAATGAAAGCCTTTTGTGCTTCAAAAGAAGCTTCCAATCTATCTAACAATCTGTTAAAGGCAATAGCCATTTTCCCTATTTCGTCATTTGGATTAAATACCCTTAAACGTTGATGCAAATTGGAGGCGCTTATGATATTCGCCTTATCAATTTTTTTTGAGATAGGAAGTAACGCTCTTTTGGTAATCATGAAGCTCACTATAAAAATCAAAGGGACCCCTATTAGAACCAAAAGAATAATGATGTTTTTTAAAAAAGATAAATTTTGAAGTCCGACCTGGTCAACCGCGGTAACTATGATCAGGTAATTTTCACCCTTCACTCGAAATATTCTACTCATTCCCTGAAGCTTGGAATCTTTGAAATTAAAACTGTCTATTTCAAGGAACTTGTTCCTGGCTTCTTGTGGATAGTTATATTCAAAAACGGGCACTTTACCCCTATGAATGTGCACAACTTCTTCTGTTTCTTCCGGTAAGGTATGAAGGAACTGATTGGTTATTTTTTCCAGTTCAACCGGGCTAAATGATTCTTTCTCTAAAAATATCTTTTCAGTAACTATAACCCGCTCTTGAAGCCTTTCTTGAAACTCATGTTTCCGGTGATTTGATGAAAGGAAATAGATCGTACATCCAAATACTATAAAAACACAACTTATGATGGTGGAGAATAATATGGATAGGCGAGTACTGATTTTCATCAGTTAGTCTTTAATAATGTATCCCATTCCGATAACTGTTTTAATGATTTTAGATGAAAATCCATGCTCAATTTTCTTACGTAAGTAGTTTATATATACTTCAATCACATTTGTTCCCAAATCAAAATCTACTTCCCATACACTTTCAAGGATATTCGTTCTCGACACAACTCTGTTTTTATTTTTAAGCAAGTATTCCAAAAGTCTAAATTCTCTTGCCGTAAGAACAATTTCAACTCCATTCCTGTGAACCTCTTTGGATCTTAGATCCATCTGAAGGTCTTGGACTTTTAATAATTGCGTTCCGATTCTATCAATTATCGTTCCTCTCCTGATAAGCGCATGAATTCTGGCAAGTAGTTCCTTAAATTTAAAAGGCTTTGATAGATAGTCGTCTGCACCTGTTTCAAGTCCTGTAACAATATCATCTGTGGTTCCAAGAGCTGTTAGCATTAATATGGGTGTGACTACCTCATATTGGTTTTTTAATTTATCACAAACCTCAATTCCATTCATGCCAGGCATCACCACATCAAGAATTATTAGGTCAAAATCATCTTGACATGCCAATTTCAATCCAATGGTTCCATCAAAGGCTTGCACCACCACATTTCCCTGCTCTTCTAACCCCCTTTTAATAAAGGACGACACGCTTTGTTCATCTTCAATAACTAATATCTTCATTGCCGACATTGGAATGATGCGATGGGGTATTGTTGGACTAAACCTAAAGTTAGCAAATCCTACTTAACTCCATCATTGGCAGTTTTATCTCTAAAACCAGGTGGTTTGGTGAGCCATACCCTCGGAACTCGTTCATGGGGTTCTTTAAAAATCGTTATTCTATTAATCACTAAGGGCCTGCTCCAGATCCTCAATCAAATCTTCCTTATCCTCGATCCCCACACTAAGTCTGATAAGTGAATCCAACAGTCCGGATTTGATTCGTTCTTCTCGTGGAATGCTGGCATGGGTCATTGAAGCCGGATGTCCGCACAATGATTCCACTCCCCCAAGGGATTCCGCAAGTTGGAAATACCGGAATTTCTGCATTAAATTCTTGGCCTCTTCTACATCATCGCCTTTCAAAGTGAATGAAATCATGCCCCCAAAAGCATCCATCTGCTGCCTGGCAATTTCGTGATTTGGATGATCTTCAAAACCGGGCCAATATACTTTATCCACCCGGCGATGATCCCGCAATGCCTGAGCTACTACAGCGGCATTTTCAGAATGTCGCTGCATGCGCAGATGCAGGGTTTTAATGCCTCTCAGGGCTAAAAAACAATCCTGAGGACCCGATATTGCACCGGAAGCATTTTGTATAAATTCAAGTTGCTGGGCCCATTCGTGGTTATTCAGTACCAAGGCCCCCATAATTACATCCGAATGCCCCCCAAGGTACTTAGTCACTGAGTGCATCACCAAGTCTGCCCCAAGATCAAGAGGGCGTTGAAGATAGGGTGTAGCAAAGGTATTGTCCACAACCACTTTAATATTCTTTTTTTTGGCCAGGTTTACTACCGCCCTGATATCTATGATGTGCATCATGGGATTAGTAGGCGTTTCGAGCCATATCAATTTGGTATTATCATTTATATGTGCCTCCAGGGTGCTGGCGTCGGTCATGGTGACAAACTTGAATTTCAGACCATAACCCTGGAATATTTTAGTGAATAACCGGTAAGTCCCACCATACAGGTCATTGGTGCTCAATACTTCATCCCCTGGTTTCAATGTTTTCATAACTGCATCGGTGGCCGCCAAACCAGAAGCAAAGCAAAATCCATGTTTGCCGTTTTCCAGTGCTGCCAGATTTTTTTGAAGCGCATCACGGGTAGGGTTTTGGGTCCTGCTATATTCATATCCTTTGTGTTTTCCGGGAGCTTGTTGAACATAGGTGGTGGTTTGATATATAGGGGTCATTATCGCTCCCGTCGAAGGGTCGGGCTTGATTCCCGCATGTATGGTTTTAGTAGCAAATTTCATAGGTCTTTTTTTAGTTCTTTGACTTAGACTCAAAGTAAGTATCTAAATTTTTTCGTATCGTTTCCATGTCCTGAAACGACTCTGGTGTCAACGATGATTGACCAGGAAAAGTTTCCATGTGTAGGGTCTGAGTGGGAAACGCAAACCGCACATCAAGTGCTTCAGCCAACTTTAATATCTCTAATAATATTTGATGCCTGCAGGCCAGCTCATCAGACCAGCTGGGTACCTTGAAAAATATATAAAATAATATATTTAATGAAGAGCTGGCCATTTCATTTAAATGGATTTCATAGTAATCCTTTCTGGTATTCGGGTGCTCTACTACGATTTTCTTAAGTCCTTCTACAAATGCGCTTATTGCATTAACCGGAGTATCATAAGTTATAGCTAATTGGGTATTGAATCTTCTATATACCCTCAACCCATGATTATCAATGGTTTGATCAGCCAATCGTCCATTGGGTACTGAGGTGACAGAATTCCTAAATGTACGAATACGAGTTGACCTGAAGCCTACCTCCTCCACTGTGCCATCAACCCCATCACTACTAATCCAGTCCCCAATTTGAAATGGTCGGTCCAAAAATATCATAATTGATCCGAAAAAATTCTTCAAGGTTTCCTGGGCAGCCAGAGCCAGAGCCAGACCACCAATTGAAAGTCCCGCTAATAAAGCGGTAATATTCACATCAAGGTTGTGCAGAATAAAAAGCATTCCAATAATCACCACAAAAACTTTCATGGACCGCCTGATGATTGGTATCAGTTGATCGTCCATGGTGCTATTGGTTAAACTGGCAAGCCTCTGAAAATACAGGCTCAGCACATCAGCCAGTGCATAAAAGATCATAACCCCAAAAAATGGCATAGTAGTTTTCAACGCTGTTGCTATATACTTTGAGGCCATCACCGGAAACTGCAACATTGGGAGCAAAATCAGCCAGAGAACAAACAAAAAAAGCAGACTTACCGGCCTGGCAACAGGCTCAACAAATTTTTCCACAACCTTAGAATATCCTAATCTATGGGCCAACCGAATCAAAAACTTATCAAAAACCAAGGTGAAAGCCCTGAAAAACAAATACCCAAACACCAAGAACAAAGCTATTCCCAGATATTGCCATAGTTTAAGTCTCCAATACTGATGATTACCTAACCCCCTCGGCAACAGGTTTACTAAAAAATCAACTCCAAATGGATAAATACGGCTGTGGATTTGGTCAATGGCAATAAAAGTACTTGAAGGATATATCCACTTTTGATCCACCTTTTTGAGGTATATTTCCGGATACTTTGAGGCTACTATGTAAATGTGTTGCCCGGTAATAGAATCTATATGGTTCGGCTCCAATGGAATCAGGTCCACCGCAATTAGAATGCCCTCGCCGTCCCAAATTTGTTTTAATTGAATGGCTAGTTTCGAGGCGTCTTCCGGACTTATTTCCTGCTGATCAAAAGCTTTTCCTGCAATTGACGGGTGATAGTCATTTACCTGTAAATTTTGCAAATGAGTGACTACCGTATGGTGAGGTGAGCCGAGGTTATAAAACACCGTATCCTGAGCTTCCGAGGGTAGGAAAACCACCCATGTTAGCAGTATCACTAATGAAAATCTAAAAAGAAAGGAGGGCATACTGGCTGTCATATACGCTATAAACATGGTGTTGTTTTTGGTTTTCGATATACTTTAAGGCTACTTCACTAGAACTTTCTATTGGGGATGAAGTAACTAATATACCATCCTGATCATAGAAATAAGTAAACTGCTGAACTGGATCGGTTATGGCATAAATGCTGTGATCGTTTCCCAGCTGATAGTATTGGACTACCAAATTTGCGGAACTTAAGTAGTCTTTCTCAAATATCAACTCCCCATTACTATTGAGGATTCCCAGCCGATTGGCATTTTGTCTTTTAATCACATAATGCCTGTTTGTAGGATCAATACAAAGTTGATAATGGGTATCCTTGTTTGGTTTTACCAATTGTTTTTTTGTTTTGATTAAACCATCCAGATCGAATTTAAGGATCATACCCTGCGTGGTAATAGCAGTAAAATTTGTTCCCTTAAAATTTGTACCTTCCTCAATAAATAATGGTCCCTGGGTTGGACCTGACAAATCCAATGGAAACCCAGGATAAGCATTTCCCCTTCGATTCAAAACATGGATAATTCCATTTTCCTGGACGGCAATGATGCAATCCTTACCTCGAATTCTTATATGCTGTGGTGCAATAATTAACTGATCCTGCAATAATTTAGGGTTCCATCCCTCCAGAAGTTTTCCTTCTTTATTGTACATAAAAATTTGTCCACTTTCATCATTAGCAATCAACCGGTAACGCTTACTATTATCATAGTCAATTGCCCGTACATTGCGCAACTTGGTTTTGGTAGGCACAGCAATTGGGTACCCATTGATGGATTTGCCATTTCTATCAATGATGTGTATTTGACGGTCGGTTGCCAGTAGATATTGCAACTTGTTATTCGAGTAATAATCAATCTGGCTTACCTGGCCACGAATGGAGCCAGAAAGAGCCTCTTGCCACAACATACGTCCCTGGCTGCTTATCAAATATAGGTATTGTAAACTATCTTGTACCAGTACTTCTCTTTCACTTGTAAGATGATTTTTTACCACAAACGGCTTTGTGGTAATGGGAGATTTTGTGTAAACCTGCTGTTGGTTATGAAACCTGATAATGGCTTTTGGTGGACTCTGATGATTGCGGTAGCTCAATACTCCACTGGTATAAAATTTATCACCTATATCACTAAACTGTACCGCCAAAAAATCGAATTTTTTCAAGGTAGTTCCGTGTTGATCAATGAACTTGCTCCATGATGGTGAAAGGTTTTGGCTGATAATGTTCCAGGCCTTTCCCATATCAACATAATAGCTCAAATTCGCCTCCTGCAAGCAGCCCTCTAAGAACTGGCTTTTGCTTATGGATTTTTCCCAGGTCTCCTCTTTCTCCACAGCTGCAATTAGATCTTTCAAACCGAGGATGCTGTTGGAGATCACCACATAATCATCAATTGGCATAAAAAATGACTGCCTAAATCCGCTGAACAATTTGCCCCAAATCATGGAGGGGAACTGATCAAGGCTAATCTCCCGTATTTCATACCCAGCATGCAATTCCAGGTACAAGCTGTCCTCTGGGGATTCCATGGACATTTTTGCTAAAGACTTAAGTTGGGTTAACCCCAAGTTAATATCCGAAAAATGCAGGAAAATCAACCTATCTGGCTCTTCATCAGATACTGTTCCGACTACTGCCAGTCCTATCTCCTGATCCTGAGTGGCTATCAATTCCAGTGGATCCCAATCAAATTGTTTAAGCAAACCTGCCCAGACCTGCTCTTGCTCCTGATCGTTCTCTACCCAATACTGACGAAGCCTTTGATGCCAAAGGACGGGATCGAGAAAGGTAAGATGATAAAGAACGGCTACTTGATTAGAAAGCAATGATTTGAACCCTAATGGTCGTCCCTGTGATCCTTTTAAGGTAGACAGATAAGGAGCTTTGAGTTTGTCCGCCACACTAAATCCATTAAATAAAACCTGATCATTGGTGACTTTAATATCTAAAAATGTAGACTGTGCCAGATGGCCAGTCGACATTTTCTCGTCTGAGAAAGCAGATAACAATTGCGGTACCTTCTGATTGTTAATGTAGATATTTCCCTGATCGTTTTCCAATTTTGCTACCTCAAACAGCTTTTCGTTAGACAATGCAAAGCTATGCTCTGATTGCCCCGATATATTTCGAATTACATCTTCTACTAGAAACGGAGTGAAACTGCCAACAAAATAACCCTGATGTATCAGGTAGCTAAAAATATCTTCGTTCGCCTGGTCTATCGCTTCGAATATGACCAGGTCCAGATAGGTTCTGGTCTGAAAATTGAATTCGGCCCGGGTTTTATATTGATTTATCAGTTCATGGACCAAATCATAATCTGAAGGATGGTCAAGTGAGATGAAAAACAGAAAATCCAGTGATTCCTGAGAAATTCTATGCAACGAAATCATCAATGGCTTTCCCAGCAACATTTTATGTAGTTTTCCTTCATTGCCAGAAAAACTATCTAAAAGTTCAACTGTATTCCCAATGTTGGCATAAAAAGGAATTTGTTGAAGATTGGCCCATACTGGCTTATTTTGAACCTCATTCCAGGTCTCTACAGTATTGGTACTTTCATAGACCAATATTGCAGATTCTGGCACCAGGTCCCAAACATTAAGTTGTTGATCGGGATGCCAGTTTTTGTAATAGAAATAACCCCCAACGCCCATCAACAAAACCAGGCTTATAAGAAAAATGTGTAGGCCCTTCAAAATGTGATCCCTTTTATATTCAGATATGTTCTCAAATTTAGAATAAGCAATTCATTTTTTTTAGATTACCTTCAAATTTGTTCAAAAAGCCTAATTTCGCTGAAATCCTAAAAACTTGGAACACCATGTCTCCAACAGAGTTTAACCTGATTGCCACCGATGGCAGTCCACTTTTTGGCATGTGCTGGATCCCTGATCAGCCAATGGCGGTGGTTTGTTTGATTCATGGCATAGGTGAACATATCGGGCGCTATGATCATGTGGCCAGGCATCTTAACCAGTCTGGAATCGCTTTCTACGGGATCGATCAAAGAGGGCACGGGCATAACCCCGGCACCAAAGGCCATGCCAGCTGTCAACTTTTGTGGGATGATGTCGAGACCCTGATGATCAAAGCCCGACTACAGCATCTTGATTTACCCATGTTTTTGTATGGTCATAGCTGGGGAGGCAATACTGTTATCAACTTTCTTTTAAGAAGAGACTCTAGTGAAATCACCGGTGCAATAATTAGTTCACCCTGGCTGAAGCTCAGCTTTGAACCTACCACCGTTCAACTTGCATTGGGTCGGTGGATGTCCAGGGTTTATCCTGCCTTCACTCAGTCAAATGGATTGAACCCGGAATATTTATCCAGAGACACTTCTGTTGGTGAAGCATATCTTACTGACCCGCTTGTCCACGACAAAGTATCCGCTGGTTTGTTTACGGAAGCCGTATCAAATGGGTTATACGCACTTGATCATGC
>QIMC01000455.1 GCA_003232185.1 Flammeovirgaceae bacterium
TGGCATTAATGGCTTTTTTAACTGCCCGCAATACCCGCTAATCTAAGGATTGAGGGACTGAATGATTGAAGGATCCCAGTCAAATGCTCAATTGTTCAAATGTCACCCTCGTAATTCGTAATTCTAAAACTGTGCCTTCAGCCCAACCGTAAATGATCTGGGCATTCCCGGTCGCAAGCCGGAAGGCCACCGTGCTACGTTATACACCTGGTCTGTTAGATTTCTAATACTGCCGAATAGGGTTATATTTTTGTGCAAGTTATAGTTGGTACTGAAGTCCACTACGAATTGGCTGTCTGTACTTTCAACCAGAGGGATGTCTCCCTGGCCAGGTACCTGAATTGAGATGAACGCTAAATTTTCCTGACTCCAAGCCGACCAACAAAGCTAATTGATGTTCTGGTAGATAAGGTAACTCATCTCCTTCCTCAACTGTGCCCCAGCCACCAAATTCGCTGTCAAATGAGTTTTGGAACTCACCTTCAGTTAAGGTGTAAGTGATTCCGACCGGTAAGCTGAGCGATGTTTTAGCTGAGGCTAGCAGGTCGTACCGAAGTTCAAACTCAATGCCATATACATTGACATTGCCACCATTGAACTGGTCAATGGTGCCTTGTCCTCCTGATGCCGCGAAATCAGAACCTAACAAGTTGCTATAGTCATTGAAAAACAGCACGTTCTGGATATAGAGTGCCTGGTGTTGGTACCGGAATCCTAACTCATAGTTCACACTTTCTTCTGGCTCCGTTCCTTCTTTGGAACCCGGTGGAGAAAATCCTTTATGAATCCCTATGAATGAATTCCAGTTGGAGTTGATCTTATAGTCTATACCTATGCCAGGGATTACTACGTCCACTTTATTGGATTGGATAGACAAGTCAGCACCCGTTCTATCGGGATCCTGCTTACCGTAATCCAGCCTTTCTATTTCAATATTTTCATACCGCAAGCCGGGAACGATAGTCCAGGCTCCTACCTGAAGGTTATATTGAACATAGCCTGCAAATGCGTTGGCGGTTTCCACACGATTACTTTCTGTTCCGGGTGTCCCACTATTGGTCAACATCATCACACCATCCTCCATTTTGTACTTGTCAACCCACTGAAACCTGTCGATTTGGTCCTGATGGAATCTAAGGCCTATTTCCAGATCACTTTTAACAGTTTTAGATCCAAAACGGAACCCTAAAACGGTTTGTAGTCCTTTTGAATAGTACTCACGGTTATTGGCTTTGACCTCTAAGGCATCACCGTTGAGTGATGTGACACCTTGAATAATGTCGAACTCTTGATTATATGTGTTAGGGTCATCCAGAATCTTGCCGATACTGATCCGGTCTCCGTCAGTAGAAGCCCTTATCTTATCCAGTTTATACCAATTCCGTTCAAAATCCGTACGGTATACGGTGGTGGTTACATCCATAAAATCGAATGGCTGTATCTGGTGCCTTAGCATTATTTGACGTTGTTTGGTATTTATTATATCCTTTTGAGATCCAGCGTAACGTCTAAAAGGAGTGGCATCAAAATCGATATCTGTTAGGCCCAAATATGTTTCGTCAGATTCTCCAGTAGTTTGCCCCAATTTAATGGTTAATGATTGTTGGATTTTTGCCTGAGGATTGGTATTTACCCTGACTTTTGCAATATAATCCTGAAGGTTGTATCCGGTGTTTCCGCCGTTGTCGAGTTCCTTGAATCCGTCAGATTGAGCTTGAAAAGTTTCCAATGAGAATCCAATGTTTTTAAAACTATCCCCAATCGCCGCATGCACTGTACGGGATCCAAAGTTGCCCCCCAAGATGCGAACTTTGCCGGAAAATTGATTGGGGATTTGGGTACTGATAAAATTTATGGCACCACCGGTGGTATAGGGACCGTATTTAATTTGACTGGAGCCTTTTCTTACTTCCACACCTTGCATTCTGCCTGAAGTGGGGAAATAATAAGCGGCTGGGGCGGCATAGGGAGCCGGAGCCATCAGCACACCGTCTTCCATAATGGTGATCTTTGAGCTTCTCTCCCCTCCTGAGCCGCGAAGGCCGATGTTGGGTCTCAATCCGAACCCTTCCTCTTCCCGTATATTTACTCCCGGGATGTTCCTCAGTATTCGATTAATATCATTATAGTTAAACTTGTCCAGTTCTGCGGGTCCCAAATAGTGTACAGATCCGGGTATATCCTGAATGCCCTGATGACCACCGGATAGAGAAGTGCGCTCAATCACAATTCCTGGTATCTCAATAAAGTCTTCTGTTAATTCCCAATGAACTTTTAAGTGCTCTCCCGGACTTATTAACACTTTCTGATATTGTTTTTGAAAGCCCAGGCTGGAAATTTCTAAATGATAGGTTCCGCTGGGAATATCGTTTAGCACAAACATTCCTTTTCCATCCGACACGGTTCCCTGTTTCAGTTCGTCGAGAAAGATATGGGCACCAGGAATTATATTGTGGGTGGCAGTCTCGGTTAAGCTCCCACTAATGCTGGCGTTTTGAGCATAGATGGCGGTGGTACTGATATTTAGTAAGAGTGCTATTAGTATTATCTTTTTCACGCTATTTTTAATTAGACTGATTATAAATAGAGTGGAGTAAAGGTAGAAATCAGAGCGGTTGTACACAATACACCATCAATGGCATTTTGTGATTAACTAAATTTGTTATGTAGTACCTAATATTAGGTACTAGTACCAAGTCAAAGGTTAAATGACAGGTAAGGCGGAAGTAGATTTTGCTTTGACTTGAAACTAGGTGTTGATAATTCCGGTTTTTACGGCATACAAGGTTAGTTCTGAGGCAGAACCCAATGCCAGTTTTTTCATTACGTTCTTTCGATGGGTATATACGGTATGGTGACTCAAATGTAATTTGTCAGCAATTTGACGAGCATTCATGCCACCGGCGGTCAAACGTACGATCTCTACTTCTCTAACTGAAAGTTCTGTTGGCAGACAATCGTCTTCAGGCTCCTTTTTTAAATGATTCTCAAGAATTAGGTCAAGCACTTTGTTGCAAAAGAACTTTTCTCCTTTGGCAGCAGCATAAATGGCCCCAACAATTTCATGTTGACTACACTCTTTGGTTACAAATCCGCTGATGCCAATTTGGATGACCTTGAAAATATTGGATTTTTCATTGTCTGATGAAATGATTAAGATCTTGGTGTCGGGGCTTAATGTTTTTACTTCTTGAAGATTACGAATTGATATAAAATCGGGCAGGTTATAGTCCACCAACAATACTTGTGGCTGGTCTATTTTCAGTATACTCCTGAGATCCTCTAAGCAGTCAACATCACCCAGCAGTTGAAGGTCTTTCCTGTTACCAACCAAAGATTTGAGTCCAATTTTGGTCAATGCTTGTTTATCAGCAATGGCAACCTTTATCGCAGTCACAATTATTATTTAGAATGATTATAAATTGATGCAATATAAGAGCGAAATATTAAAGAAGAAAATCTAATATGAATTTATAATCAGATACTTTGCAATTTCCATGCATGGATAGTATTAAATAACTAGTTAAGTTTGGCCTTCTTTTTGAAATCATGCAGACTAAAAACTACTTATTATTATTTCTTGTCACGCTCGTTTTCTCCTTTTGTCAGCACCACCAAGTGGTCAAAGAGCGCACCATTCTGATCTTTTCAGAAGCCGGCAGTATCGATTCCTATCAAGGCCTGATGACTGGAGCAAAGCAGTATGCGGAAAAAAACCAATTTGCGCTGATCGTTTCCGAAGACCGAAAATATCTGACAGAAGATTCTCTTAAGAATATCAGTGTGGCCATTATTCTCTCTGATCCTGGAGAGTTCTCTGTAAATGAGCAGCGTGCCCTGGAAAGATATGTCCAATCTGGTGGCGGAATGGCACTGCTCGAAACAGAAATCAATAAATATCTATGGCCCTGGTACCATTTACTGGTTGATAAATTAATCAATTCCCCAGAGACCGAATCGCCAGATAGCCGAATATTGCTACTAAATCAGCAGTCGCAACCCTCAGGATCAGCCAGTGAACAAGCCATAGACCACTTGGTGGGAGACAATACCTGGGACCAGAGTAAGATTGTTCTTTCTGAGGCACCCGATATAAATAGATTTACTTTCCTGGTGCTGGATGATAATATCAATGAACCCATGGAATTATCTATTTTACCTTCCGGCAAAGTTCTTTTCATAGAACGAGAGGGTAAAATCAAAATATATAATCCAAAGTCCGGACAGACTAAAGTAGTGGCCACCCTGGATGTTCATACTATGGGTAACTACGAAGATGGATTATTAGGACTTACCATTGATCCACACTACGAGCTCAATAATTGGATCTATTTGTATTATAGTCCGGCCGGTGAGAAATCGGTACAAAATGTCAGTCGCTTTCGGTTGGCTTATGAAGACTCTTTGATTGTGTCTACTGAAAAGTTAATAATTGAAATTCCGGTGCAGCGAGAAACATGTTGCCACAGTGCAGGTTCCCTGGTATTTGGTCCTGGCGGATTACTCTTTATTTCCACCGGAGACAATACCAGTTCCAAGGAATCCGACGGATTTTCGCCATTGGATGAGCGGCCCGGTCGTGCCCCATTTGATGCCCAAAAATCTTCTGGTAATACCCATGATCTCAGAGGTAAAATTCTAAGGATTGAAGTGCAGCCTGATGGCTCATATAAAATTCCGGAGGGTAACTTATTTTCTAAGGATGGCTTTTTTGGAAGCCCTGAAATTTACGTGATGGGCTGCCGAAACCCGTTCCGGTTCTCGGTTGATGCCCGTACTGGCTATCTGTATTGGGGAGATGTGGGGCCTGATGGAGGTAAGGACGGACCTCAGGGCCCACAGAGTTATGACGAGTGGAATCAGGCAAGAAAACCCGGAAACTTTGGATGGCCATACTTCGTGGCTGACAACAAAGCTTACTCGCGATTTGACTTTACCACCGGCGAAGTGGGTGCCCCATATGATCCTGCGCACCCGGTCAATGCATCACCAAACAATTACGGATCAAGAGAATTACCACCTGCCCAACCTGCAATGATCTGGTATGAATATGGCAAATCAGATACTTGGCCCATGTTAGGCTCTGGTTCCAGGAGTTCAATGGCTGGCCCGGTCTACTATAAGACTGCTAAAAATTCACCGGTGGCATTCCCAGACTATTTTAATGGTAAACTATTTATTTATGAGTGGGCACGCAGCTGGATGAAAGTTGCCTCGTTCGACGATCAGGGAAACCTTAATAAGATTGAACCATTTTTGCCGGAAATCGAGGTTTCAAAACCAATCGACATGGAGTTTGGACCGGATGGAGCCATGTATGTTTTGGCCTACGGGGCGAATTACTTTGCAAATAACGAAGATGCCCAACTGATAAAGATTGAATATGCAGCAGGAAACAGAGTCCCAATCCCAAATATTGTAGCTAGCAAAACGGTAGGGCCATTACCGCTTGAGGTCACTTTTAATGCATCAGCTTCTTTTGATTACGACTTTGAGGACAGTTTGAGTTATCGATGGACCATCAATGATTCTATTTACCTTCAAAATGAGGTCATTAATTTTACTTTCAATCATCCAGGTGTAAATCAGATAGATTTATGGGCTATCGATTCCAAAGGTGACAGTGCTTCAACTCGAATAATTGTTCGCTCTGGAAATAGCCGACCAGAAATCACCATCGACTTTCAAGGCAATCAATCATTTTATTTTGATGGTCAATCCAGGTCATATCAGGTTGGGGTAAAGGATTTAGAAGATGGGTCTACACCCAATGAAATTCAGGGATCAGCTGTAGTCATCAATTTCAACTATTTGCCGCAAGGAGCGGACCTGGCAAATTTAGGTGCTGATTTGTTTAAAAAGCATACAAACTTTTTAGTCGGTCGCAATCTAATAGACGCTAGTGATTGTGCCACCTGCCACGATTATCAAATTGTATCCCGGGGCCCAAGTTATCAAGCTATCGCTGATCATTATTATTCCTTTACCGAAAGCACCAATATGCTGGCCCAAAAAATAATATTAGGGGGAAGTGGGAACTGGGGCAATACCATGATGGCCGCCCATCCACAACATTCCGTTGAAGAGGCGGAACAAATGGTTAGTTACATTCTCTCTCTGTCCTCTGAAGCGGAGAAAGGTGGCTTGCCCTTGTTTGGTTCGCTGGCAACCACAAAACATTTAGCAGGTAGTACTCGGGGGAAGTACCTGTTTACGGTATATTATGAGGATAATGGGGCTCCTGGAACAACTTCTTTATCAGCCCACCAGACGATGGTATTAGGTGACCCCAAAGTCCAGTCTGAAGCCTACCATGATTTTTTAGCAGTATCACGCCAGCGGCCAAGTGGAGGGGCATTGGAGTATGTTGATCCCCACCAAACTGGCGCCTACATTGTGTTCAATGATATTGATGTTGGAAATATAGGCCGACTTACTTTTCGGGCTCGCTCGAGAAACTCTGGAATTATTACTGCCCATCTTGATCACCCCGAGGGGCCGATTTGGTCTCAGTTACAGTTAAATAATTCCGCAGAATGGTATGAAACCGGTATTCAGGTGAATAAATATAGCGGTAAACACGACCTGTATTTTGTGTTTGAAGCTGTTGATGAGCCTGATCGACCTGGAATACACCTGGATTGGATCCGGTTCGAATCTTCAATTGGGGCTGGAATGTGATGCCCGGTGTACGGTGCCAGCGATTATAAGTAGTATAAATAAACCGGTGATAGGTTGTCCAAACCTACCACCAGCAACTATCTGATTTGAACCGG